>NZ_BCBP01000036.1:0-95455 GCF_001753955.1 Pseudomonas sp. NBRC 111139 | reverse complement strand
CCTCCCTTCGCAAGCCCTACGCTCGGCCTCCTGAAGTCGCAATCTGCGTCGTCTGAACTATCGCGCACTTAGAAGCAAAAGCCACAGCAACGGCAACGGCAACGGCAACGGCAACGAACCGAGTCTGATCAACGGTCCTTGAACTGTGCCTCACGCTTGGCGATGAATGCGGCCATGCCTTCTTTCTGGTCTTCGGTGGAGAACGCCGCATGGAAGACCCGACGCTCAAAGCGAACCCCCTCGCTGAGGGTGACTTCAAATGCTCGGTTGACGCTCTCCTTGACCATCATGCTCACCGGAATCGACTTGCTGGCAATGGTCGCCGCCACCTTCAGCGCCTCTTCCACCAGCTCTGCCTGCGGCACGATCCGCGCCACCAAACCTGCACGCTCGGCTTCTTCCGCCCCCATCAGGCGGCCGGTCAGGCAAAGCTCCATGGCCTTCGCCTTGCCCACCGCACGCGTCAGCCGCTGGGTACCGCCCATGCCCGGCAGCACGCCCAGGTTGATTTCCGGTTGACCAAATTTGGCATTGTCCGCCGCGAGGATAAAGTCGCACATCATCGCCAACTCACAGCCGCCGCCCAGGGCAAATCCAGACACTGCAGCAATGATCGGCTTACGGCGATTGGCAATGCGGTCGGCGTCGCTGAACAGGTCGTCGACGTAGATCTGCGGGTATTGCAGCTCAGCCATTTCCTTGATGTCGGCGCCAGCGGCAAAGGCTTTGGCCGAGCCTGTCAGCACCACGCAGCCGATGTTCGGGTCGCGCTCAAGCTGGTCCAAGGCCTGGTTGATCTCACCGACAATCTGCGCGTTCAGCGCATTGAGCGCCTGCGGGCGGTTGAGGGTGATCAAGCCGACCTTGCCGTGGATGTCCAACAGGATGGTTTCGAATGCCATGCAGTCTGCTCCTTCAAAGATTGCGCGCAATGACCATGCGCTGAATGTCGCTGGTGCCTTCGTAGATCTGGCAAACCCGAACGTCGCGGTAGATCCGCTCCAGCGGGAAGTCACTCAGATAGCCATAACCACCCAGGGTCTGCAAGGCATCCGAACAGACCTTTTCGGCCATTTCCGAGGCGAACAGCTTGGCCATCGACGCTTCCACCAGCGCCGGACGCCCCGCATCACGAAGGGCAGCGGCGTGCAATACCATCTGCCGGGCAACGGAAACTTTCGTTGCCATGTCAGCCAGGCGAAACGCCACGGCCTGGTGCTCGATCAGCGGTTTGCCAAAGCTTTGGCGCTCGTTGGCATAGTCGCGCGCCACTTCGAACGCCGCGCGGGCCATACCCACCGCTTGCGAGGCGATGCCGATACGGCCGCCTTCAAGATTGGCCAGGGCGATCTTGTAGCCTTCACCCTCCGCACCCAGCCGGTTGGCCACTGGCACGTGCACATTGTCGAAAACGATCTGGCAGGTGTCGGAGGCGTGCTGGCCGAGTTTGTCCTCGACCCGCGCTACCTGGTAGCCCGGCGAATCGGTCGGCACGATGAAGGCGCTGATGCCACGCTTGCCGGCCTCCGGGTCGGTGACTGCAAACACGATCACGACGCCGGCGTTCTGCCCCGAGGTAATGAACTGCTTGCTGCCATTGAGCACGTAATGGTCGCCCTCCAGGCGTGCACGGGTCTTCAGGCTGCTGGCATCAGAGCCAGCCTGCGGCTCGGTCAGGGCGAAAGCACCGAGCATCGCACCTGTCGCCAGCGGGGTGAGGAATTGCTGTTTCTGCTGCTCGTTGCCGAAGCGCAGAATCGGCACGCAACCCACCGAGTTGTGCACGCTCATGATGGTCGAGCAGGCGCCATCACCCGCAGCGATTTCCTCCAGCGCCATGGCATAGGCCACATAACCCGTGTCGCTGCCACCCCACTGCTCGGGCACCAGCATGCCGAACAGGCCCAGTTCGGCCATTTCGTCGATGGCCTCTTTCGGAAAGCGATGGTCCTTGTCCCATTGCTCGGCAAACGGCTTCAGGCGTTCCTGGGCGAACGCACGTACCGCGTCGGCGATCTGTTGTTGCTCGTCATTTACCAGCATGGTTCACCTCAGTACAGGCATTCAACAGCCATGGCCGTGGCCTCGCCACCGCCGATGCAGATGGCCGCCACACCCCGACGCAGATTGTTCTGGCGCAAGGCCGACAACAGGGTGACCAGAATACGTGCGCCAGAAGCGCCGATCGGGTGACCGAGGGCGCAGGCGCCGCCGTGGATATTGACCTTGTCGTGTGGCAGGTCGAGGTGTTTCATGGCCGCCAGGGTGACCACGGCGAAGGCCTCGTTTATCTCGAACAGGTCGACTTCGGCCAGGTTCCAGCCGGTGCGTTTCATCAGTTTGTCGATCGCGCCGATCGGGGCGGTCGGGAACAGCGCCGGGGTGTCGGCAAAGGCGGCGTGGCCGTGGATGACGGCCAATGCCTTGAGGCCACGTTTGTCGGCCTCGGAGCGGCGCATCAGCACCAGCGCCGCAGCACCGTCGGAAATCGAACTGGCGTTGGCCGCCGTCACGGTGCCGCCTTCACGAAACGCCGGTTTGAGCTGCGCAATCTTGTCCAGGCGTGCCTTGGGCGGCTGCTCGTCATCCTTGATGACGCGCTTTTCCTTGCCCTCGGTGACTTCCACCGGCACGATCTCGGCGGCAAAACGGCCGCTGCTGATGGCTTCCTGCGCTCGGGTCAGCGAGGCGATGGCGAACTGGTCCTGGGCCTCGCGGCTGAAGGCATTGGCCTGGGCACAGTCCTCGGCAAAGGTGCCCATCAGGCGGCCTTTGTCGTAGGCGTCTTCGAGGCCGTCCATGAACATGTGGTCGATGATCTTGCCGTGGCCCATGCGGTAGCCGCCACGGGCTTTGTCCAGCAGGTACGGCGCGTTGGTCATGCTTTCCATGCCACCCGCCACTACCACGTCTGCGGTGCCGGCCAGCAGCAGGTCATGGGCCATGATCGCGGCTTGCATACCCGAGCCGCACATCTTGTTCAGGGTGGTGCAGGTGGTGTGCTTGTCCAGCCCGGCGCCCAGCGCGGCCTGGCGTGCCGGTGCCTGGCCCTGGCCGGCCGGCAGCACGCAGCCGAACAGTACCTGCTCGACACCGGCGGCATCGATGCCGGCCCGTTCCACGGCAGCACGAATGGCGGCGCTGCCCAGTTGCGGCGCAGTCAGGCTCTTGAGGTCGCCCTGCAACCCGCCCATGGGCGTGCGCACGGCGCTGACGATAACGATGGGGTCATTGGCGAGGGTCATGTTCGCTCTCCTTACTTGGCAGCCATGCGCAGCGCACCGTCGAGGCGGATGACCTCACCGTTGAGCATGCTGTTCTCGATGATGTGGCGGGCCAGCGCGGCGTATTCCTGCGGGCGGCCCAAGCGGGGCGGGAACGGTACGCCGGCAGCCAGTGAAGCACGTACCTCATCGCTCATGCCGGCCATCATAGGGGTTTCAAAGATGCCCGGCGCGATGGTCATCACGCGGATGCCGAAGCGTGCCAGTTCGCGCGCAGCCGGCAAGGTCAGGCTGGCAATGGCCCCCTTGGAGGCAGCGTAGGCGGCTTGGCCAATCTGGCCGTCATAGGCGGCAATGGAGGCCGTGTTGATGATGACCCCTCGCTCGCTGCTCTCATCGGCAGCCCCTTCGGCCATGGCCGCCGCCGCCAGACGCAACAGGTTGAAGCTGCCGATCAGGTTGACGTTGATGACCTTGGCGAAGCTGGCCAGGCCATGCGGGCCCTGCTTGCCCAGCACCTTCTCGGCACCGACGATGCCCGCACAATTGACCAACCCATGCAAGCTGCCAAAGGCGCTGACAGCTGCATCGACAGCCGACTGGGCCGCTTGCTCGTCACTGATATCAGCCACGGCGAAACGGGCGTTGTCGCCCAGCTCGCGGGCCTTGGCTTCGACAGCCTGGGCATTGAGGTCGACCAGCATGACCTTGGCGCCAGCCTCGACCAGCATCTGTGCAGTCGCGGCACCCAGCCCTGAAGCGGCGCCGCTGACGATGAAATGTTTATTGGCGATGTGCATGAGTACTTTCCTTTCAGACGCTGACAGGGGTGGCCTGTTGCGCTTGTTGTTTGGCGACTTCCTGGTTGCGCAGGATGAAGCGTTGCAGCTTGCCGCTCGGGGTCTTGGGCAGCTCGCTGACGAATTCGATTTCCCTGGGGTAGGCATGCGCGTAGAGGCGCTGGCGCACGTGCTGGCGCAAGGTTTCTTCCAGCTCGACGCTGCCGGCGTAGCCGCTGGCCAATACCACGAACGCCTTGATCAGCTCGGTGCGCTCCGGGTCGGGCTTGCCGATCACCGCGGCCTCGATCACCGCCGGGTGCTCGATCAACGCGCTTTCCACATCGAACGGCCCCACCCGGTAACCGGAGGTGGTGATCACGTCGTCGCTACGGCCAACGAAGCTGATGCTGCCATCCGGGTTCAGCTCGACAGTGTCGCCGCTGAGGTAGTACTTGCCGACGAAGGCTTTGGTCGGCAGGCCGTGGTAACCGCCGAACCAGCACAGCGGCGACTGCTCGCGGTCAACGGCGAGGATGCCTGGCTGGCCGGCTGGCCGCTCGTTGCCCTGCTCGTCCAGCACCACGATGCGGTGACCGGGGATGGCATAGCCGGCAGAGCCCAGGTGCACCGGGTGCTGCAGACCATGGTGATTGCACAGCACCATGCCCAGTTCGGTCTGCCCGTAGTGATCGTGAATGGTCACGCCCAGCTCGTCGGCGAACCAGCGGATCACCTCGGGGTTAAGCGGTTCGCCGGCACTGCTGACCACCCGCAGACGACCCTTGATCGGTGCCGAGAAATCTTTGCCCGCCGCAATCAGCAAGCGATACGCGGTGGGCGAGCCGGCCAGGTTGGTGATGCCCAGCTTGTCGATCACCCGGGCGCAGCTCTCGACACTGAACGGGCCATCGTAGAACGTGGTGGCATGCCCCAGCGACAATGGGCCGGTAACGGCGTAATACAAGCCGTACGCCCAACCCGGGTCGGCCAGGTTCCAGAAGTTGTCCTCGGGCAGCAGCTCGATGGCATCACGCATGTAGCCCTGAAACGCGACGATCGCACGCAGTGGCACTTCCAGGGGTTTTGCCGGGCCAGTGGTTCCAGAAGTGAACATCAGCAGGAATGGATCGTTGCCTGAGCGCATCACCGGCTCACATACGTCCGCTGCGCGCTCCAGGCATTGCTGGAAGTCCAGCTCACCACTGCGGGCCTTGACAGTGATGATGGTCGGGCAGACGTGCACATCGTCCAGCTTGGCGCGGTTGTGGCTATCGGTGACTATCACTCGGGCATGGGATTGCTCAAGCCGGTGCTCGATGGCCTTGGGGCCGAACGCGGTGAACAAGGGCTGGTAAACCGCCCCGAGGCGCCAGGTAGCGAGGATGGTCACCAACAGTTCGGGGGTGCGCGGCATCAAGCCGGCAACCCGGTCGCCTGCGCCTACCCCCTGCGCCTTTAGCACATTGGCGAACCGGGCAGCCTGCACCTGAAGCTGATCGAAGCTATAGCGCGCGCTGTTACCATCGCGGTCTTCATGAATCAGTGCCAGCTTGCCGTCACCGGCATGGCGGTCACAGCATTCGACACAGGCATTAAGGGCTTCAAGGTTGCCGTGCAATGCCGCCACAACGGCCTGGTCATGGTCAAACGTGCGAGCGGCCTCGGCGTAATCGCGCATCATCGGACTCCTGGTTTCTTGTTTTTGGAGTTGAAGCATCGGTCCGACGATGTTCGCGCCGCTCATGCGCGGCGGCAATGGCCAAAGCTGTCAATCTGGATGACTGGTTTGGCCGCCGCCAGTCACCCCTCTGCGCGCTCGGCTGCACGCAGGTAGGACTGGGTGAGCGCTGCGACCAGGCGCTCGACATGGACGCCGTGTCATACCTGCTGCCGCAAGCGTTCGCCCTTCAGTGCCCTGCCCCTCGCGCCTGGATCAATGCCCGATAATGCCCTGGGTTGCAGCCGAACCACTTGCGAAATGCCTTATAGAACGAGCTGCTGTCGGCGAACCCCAAACGCTCGGCAAGCTCGCCCATGGCCACGTCTTCCTGGCTGAGCCAGGCGATCGCCAGCTCCCGTCGTACGCTGTCCTTCAAGCCCTGGTAGTTCTGCCCCTCTTCTGCCAGGCGCCGCCGCAGGGTCGATGGCGACAGGCACAGCTGCCGGGCCAGGCGGTCAGCATCGGGCCATTGCGCAGGGGCAAGGCGCAGCAGGTCGGTGCGGATACGCCGCCCGAGGCTGGCCGGGTCACGGTATTTGACCAGGATATTGCCCGGCGCTTCGGCCAGAAAACGCTGCAGTTCCTCTTCACTGCGCCGCAGGGGCAAGTCGAGGCATTGCGAAGCGATGATCATGCGTGTGCGTGGACGCTCAAAATGCAGGTTTTCCGAAAACATGACCCGGTAGTCGTCGCAAAAGGGTGGTTCGGTACAACGCAGATCAATGCTCAGAATCGGGATACGCCGCCCGGCCAGCCAGCAGGTCACGCCATGCACGATCATCCAGAACGTGAAATAGGTGAACGCGCGGCGCGGTTCGTCACGCGGCTCATTGATGACAATTTCGGCCAGGCCTTGCTGGCGCACCAGGCTGGGCTGCATGTCTTGAAGCATCAGCGACAGAAATGCCAGCGAGGTGTCCAGGCCTGCACCCAGGGTTGGTTGGCCCATGCTGGCACGGCACATGAATGCCAGGCTGCCACTGCGCAGACCGCGCGGGTCCATCGCGAAAAATTCGTCGTTGCAGCGCCGGGCCAGCAAGCGCCACAGGCGGGCATAGGACTCGGCACTGACCCTTGCCTCTGGCAGGTGCAATTGTTCAACGGCGATGCCCGCCCTGGCCAGCAAGCCGCTGTCAGGCTCACCGGCAGGGCAGGTCTGCAACAGCGCTTCGCGCACCAGCTGCATGGAAATGGTGTCTTTGTCGCTCATCGACGGTCCTGTCGGCTGATTGCCGGCCATATTAGGGTCTGTATGAAAAGCCTTGAGACGAAGGTCAGGCAAGGCGAAAACAGCCGAGGAAGCGGAGTTTACGGGTTGTAAATGAGCATTCCGAGGCTGTTTTCAACGCAGCATCACCGAGTATCAAGGCTTTTCATACAGAGCCTAGGGTGCCCCGCAGCAAACAGCCATCACAGCCCCGCTGCCAGGCTCAGGAATGCCTGAATCAGGCGCAGTTCGCGACGGCGCTCCAGGCAGCCGATCACGTGTTGGTTGACAAGGCCCTCGCCGGCCAAGGGTCGTGCCACCACACGGGGATCATTGGCCACTTCAGTGGAAGAAACAACGCCAATACCCAGCTGCGAGGCCACTGCCTCGGTTACCGCCTCCCGGCTGTCCAGCTCCAGCAATACACGCGGTTGCACGCCCGCCTTGATGCAGGCTTTGTCGAAGGTGCGCCGGGTGGTGGAGCTGGGTTCGCGCAGCACCATGATCTGCTGGTGCAGCTCGGCCAACGGCAAGTCCTCCCGCTCGCTGGCCCAGGCGTGCCCCACGGGTAACAACGCACACAGGCGCGACTCACAGAGATTTTGCAGGTGCAGCCCTTTGCGCGGCTCGATTTCGGTCAGCACTGCCACGTCGGCATGCTCGCCGAGCAGCGCAGCCAACGTCTCCTGTGCATTGCCCAGACGCAAGTTGACGGTGACGCCAGGGTACCGCTCACGCAGCAGCGCCAGCATCGGCATGACCCGGTGCGGGCCGTCGGCGGCTACCTCCAGGCGCCCGGTCAGCAACTGGCGGTTGGCCTCGAGCATGGCCTGCGCTTCTTCAGCCAGGCCGAACATGGCGCGCGTGATGGCCGCCAGGCGCGTGCCCTCTTCGGTCAGTTCCACGCGCCGTGCAGTACGCCGCAGCAAGGTGATCTGGTAGTGCTCCTCCAGAGCCTTGACGTGCCCGGTCACCGCCGGCTGGCTGATGAAGAGGCGCTCGGCAGCACGGGTAAAGCTGCCCTCACGGGCCACGGCGTCGAAGGCGCGCAGCTGGAACAGGTTCATATTTATCGGCCTGACTTATAGCTGAGATAACAACAAACAATTTGATTGATGGCAGCGCGAATTGCAACCTAGGCCTCGTAGTTTCAGCCCACCGCTTGTGAGGAATAACGGAATGAGCAACGCCCCGATTCTGCTGACCCCAGGTCCCCTGACCACATCAATCCGCACCCGCCAAGCCATGCTGGTGGACTGGGGCTCTTGGGACCGTGACTTCAACCAATTGACTGCCAGCGTCTGCGAACAACTGCTGGCCATCATCGACGGCGCCAGCAGCCACCACTGCGTGCCCCTGCAAGGCAGCGGCACCTTCGCCGTGGAAGCGGCCATCGGCACCTTGGTGCCACGCGATGGCAAGGTTCTGGTACTGATCAACGGCGCGTACGGCCAGCGCCTGGCAAAGATCTGCAAAGTGCTGGGTCGCACTTACAGCACCTTCGAAACGGCCGAAGACCAGCCGACCACAGCCGCCGACGTCGACCGGCTGCTGGCCGAAGACTCGGCCATCACCCATGTGGCGCTGATCCACTGTGAAACCAGCACCGGCATCCTGAACCCGCTGCCCGAAATCGCCCAGGTGATCAAACACCATGGCAAGCGCCTGATCATCGATGCCATGAGCTCGTTCGGTGCGCTGCCGATCGATGCCCGCGAAATCCCCTTCGAAGCGCTGATCGCAGCCTCCGGCAAGTGCCTGGAAGGCGTACCCGGCATGGGCTTCGTCTTCGCCGAAAAAAACGCCCTGGTGGCCGCCGAAGGCAATGCCCACTCGCTGGCCATGGACCTGCACGACCAGCACGCCTACATGGCCAAGACCGGGCAATGGCGCTTCACCCCGCCTACCCACGTGGTCGCGGCCCTGCACGAAGCACTGCAGCAATACAACGAGGAAGGTGGCCTTCCGGCCCGCCACCAGCGCTACGCAGACAACTGCAAGACGCTGCTCGACGGCATGGCAGCCATCGGCCTGCGCAGTTTCCTGCCCGCCGAAATCCAGGCGCCAATCATCGTCACCTTCCACGCCCCCACCGATGCCCGCTACCAGTTCAAGGACTTCTACGAGCGGGTCAAGGCCAAGGGTTTCATTCTCTACCCGGGCAAGTTGACCCAGGTCGAAACCTTCCGCGTCGGCTGCATCGGCGTGGTCGGGGCGGACGGCATGCAGGCCGCCGTGAATGCCGTGGCCGAGGTGCTGCGGGAAATGGAAGTGCTGGACATCTGACGCTTTGCCCACCCGAATTCAGGAGTTAGCGCACATGAACTACAACAACCCCACCCAACTGCAAGCCGCCATCCTCGACTGGGCTGGCACCGTGGTCGATTTCGGCTCATTCGCCCCCACCCAGATCTTTGTCGAGGCCTTTGCCGAGTTCGACGTGCAGGTGTCCATCGAAGAAGCCCGAGGCCCGATGGGCATGGGCAAATGGGACCATATCCGCACCCTGTGCGACGTACCGGAAATTGCCGAGCGCTACCGCAAGGTGTTCGGCCGTACCCCGACCGATGATGACGTCACCGCCATCTACAACCGCTTCATGCCGCTGCAGATCGAGAAGATCGCCGTGCACTCGGCACTGATCCCCGGTGCGCTGGACACCCTCACCGGTCTACGCCAGGACGGCCTGAAGATCGGCTCGTGCTCGGGTTACCCGAAAGTGGTGATGGACAAGGTGGTGGAACTGGCGGCGCAGAACGGCTACGTAGCCGACCATGTCGTGGCCACCGACGAAACCCCGAACGGCCGACCATGGCCGGCCCAGGCCTTGGCCAACGTGATTGCGCTGGGGATTGACGATGTAGCGGCCTGCGTGAAGGTGGACGACACCGTGCCAGGCATTCTTGAAGGCCGCCGTGCCGGCATGTGGACCGTGGCGCTGGTCTGCTCGGGCAATGCCTTGGGCCTGACCTGGGAAGGCTTCCGGGCGTTGAGTGCCGAGAAACTGGAAAGCGAGCGCCAGCGCATCCATGCACTGTTTGCCGGCTCCCGCCCGCACTACCTGATCGACACCATCAACGACCTGCCCGAAGTGATTGCCGACATCAACCGGCGCCTGGCCAAGGGCGAGATGCCGCAAGCCTTCTGACCCTTGCGTTTTCGCAGTGGTAGCGGCCCTTGCGCGACACAAGGCCGCGCCTACGGCGGCCTGCGCCCAATCACCGACCTGTGTCCACCCTCGATCAGGTGTAGGAGCGGGTTTACCCGCGAATACGGTGGCGGCAACAACGGTGAACGCCTGGTGGAAATTGGCCAGCAGGCCCGGCCCTTTCGCGGGTAAACCCGCTCCTACACGCGGCCTGTGCCCAACCACCGACCTGTGTCCACCCCCGATCCGGCGTAGGCGCGGGTTTACCCGCGAATACGGTAGCGGCGGCAACGGTGAACGGCGGGTGGTAATTGGCCAGCAGGCCCGGCCCTTTCGCGGGTGAACCCGCTCCTACACACAGGCCTGCGCCCAACCACCGACCTGTGTCCATCCCCGATCAGGTGTAGGAGCGGGTTTACCCGCGAATACGGTAGCGGCGGCAACGGTGAACGGCGGGTGGTAATTGGCCAGCAGGCCCGGCCCTTTCGCGAGTGAACCCGCTCCTACACGCGGCCTGCGCCCAACCACCGACCTGTGTCCACCCCCGATCCGGCGTAGGAGCGGGTTTACCCGCGAATACGGTAGCGGCGGCAACGGTGAACGGCGGGTGGTAATTGGCCAGCAGGCCCGGCCCTTTCGCGGGTAAACCCGCTCCTACGGCCGACAAACCTGAGCTAGAACGTTATTGTGGCAATTGCACCCGCGGTTTGGTCGCGGCAAAGATCGCCCAGCTGGAGACGAACAGCGCCGCGATCAACGGACCGATCACGAAGCCGTTTAGGCCGAACACCGCCAGCCCGCCAAGGGTCGACACCAGGATCAGGTAATCCGGCATGCGCGTATCCTTGCCCACCAGGATTGGCCGCAACACATTATCCACCAGGCCGATCACCAGCACCCCGAACGCGGTAAGCACCACCCCTGGCAGTATCGCCCCGGTCAGCAGGAAATACGCCGCTACCGGCGCCCAGATAATGCCCGCGCCCACCGCCGGCAGCAGCGACAGAAACGCCATCAGCACCGCCCACACCAACGCACTCGGGATATCCAGCACCCAGAAAATAAAGCCTCCCAACGCACCTTGGGTAATGGCCACCAGCACGTTGCCCTTCACCGTCGCCCTCACCACACGATTGAACTTCAACTGCAAACGACGCTTCTGGTGCTCGGGCAGCGGGACGGCCATCCGCACCCGGCGCGCGACTTCCGGACCATCACGCAGGAAAAAGAACAGCAAGTACATCATGATGCCAAAACTGATCAGGAACTCGAATGTGCCCTGCCCAAAGCTGAACGCCTGGCTGGCCAATACCTGGCTACCCTGGGTTGCCCACTTGGCGATCTTGTCACGCAACCCGTCGAGGTTACCCATGCCCATATTGTCCAGGCCACGCTGGGCGAATGCCGGGAGCATGTCCTTGCCGCGCTCGACGTAACCGGCGATGTCCAGTTGCCCGCTTTCGATGCGCTGGTACAGCGTGGCGCCCTCTTGAACCAGCAGGGCGCTGGTGATGATCACCGGCAGGATCGCCACAAGCAGGCACACCAGCGTGGACGTGGCCGCGGCAAGGTTACGCCGCCGACCGCAGCGGATCAGCAAGTGACGCTGCAGCGGGGCGAACAAAATGCCGAGAATCACCGCCCAGAAGATTGCGCCGTAATACGGCAGAAGAATCCAGAAGAAGGCAATGGTCACCAACGCCAAGAGTACTGCCAGGGCTTTGTTCTGTAGCGCGGTTTCGTTCATCGCAGTTCCTCAAATGGCTTATGAGTGATTAGTGCACCGCACCTGGACAAAAGTGCCGCGCTCACTTGACGCAAATCAATACGCGCCTTGTCCATCGCCCCTAGCATCCCGGCCTTTTTGCCCCGGTGCGCACATGAACCCTACTGCCAAGCCCGAACTGCTGGCCCCCGCCGGCACCCTCAAGACCATGCGCTACGCGTTTGCCTACGGCGCCGATGCGGTCTACGCCGGCCAGCCGCGTTACAGCTTGCGGGTGCGCAACAACGCGTTCGATCACGCCAACCTGGCGCTGGGGATCGAGGAGGCGCACGCCTTGGGCAAGCGCTTCTACGTGGTGGTCAACATCGCCCCGCACAATGCCAAGCTCAAAACCTTCCTCAAGGACCTGGCACCCGTGATCGAGATGGCGCCGGACGCGCTGATCATGTCCGACCCCGGGCTGATCATGCTGGTGCGCCAGCACTTCCCACAGATGCCGGTGCACCTGTCGGTGCAGGCCAACACCGTCAACTGGGCCAGCGTGCAGTTCTGGCAGCAACTTGGCCTGAGCCGGGTGATCCTGTCGCGGGAGCTGTCGCTGGACGAAATCGAGGAAATCCGCCAGCAGGTGCCGGGCATGGAACTGGAAGTGTTCGTGCACGGCGCCCTGTGCATGGCCTATTCCGGCCGTTGCCTGCTGTCGGGCTACCTCAACAAGCGTGACGCCAACCAGGGTAGCTGCACCAATGCCTGCCGCTGGAAGTACGACGCCACGCCGGCCACCGAGAACGCCACCGGTGACATCGTGCGCCAAGTGCAGCCCACCCTGGGCCTGGGTGCGCCCACCGACCAAGTGTTCCTGCTGCAGGAAAGCAACCGCCCCGGCACTGAAATGCCGGCGTTCGAGGATGAGCACGGCACCTACATCATGAACGCCAAGGACCTGCGCGCCATTCAGCACGTCGAGCGCCTGGCCTTGATGGGCGTGCATTCGCTGAAGATCGAAGGCCGCACCAAATCGCACTTCTACTGCGCCCGCGCGGTACAGTCGTATCGCCAGGCGATCGACGACGCGGTGGCCGGGCGACCATTCGACCGCGCCCTGATGGGCAACCTAGAATCCCTGGCGCAACGCGGTTACACCGAAGGTTTCCTGCGCCGCCACGTGCACGACGAGTACCAGAACTACCAGCGCGGCAACTCGATGTCCGAGCGCCAACAATTCGTTGGCGAGCTGACCGGCGTGCGCGTCGACGGCCTGGCCGAGGTCAAGGTGAAGAACCGCTTCGCCGTGGGCGACCATCTGGAGCTGATGACCCCGCGCGGTAACTACCACTTCGACCTGCACCGCCTGTGCAACCGCCAGCAGCACGCCATCGAGGTAGCACCGGGCGATGGCCACGTGGTGTATCTGCCGATCCCGGAACAGGTTGCCCTCGACTACGGCCTGCTGATGCGCGACCTCCGCATCGACGAAGCAGCAAGCTGACAACACTGTAATGTGCACATCAGCTACCTGACAGCCGGCGGCAGCGAACATCGTGGCGCTTCCGCATGAGGCCACGCCATGTTGCGCAACCCCTCCCGCCGTACGTTTGTCAAAGGCCTGGGCGCCGCCAGCACGCAGGCGGGCGGCAACAAACCGCGCTGCGCCTGGAAGCCGCTTACGCTATGCTGCTGACCAACCGCTGGATACTGGAGCCGACCCTGGAGGCCAACCTCTACGGGCGCAACGACGCCGGGCGCGAGCAAGGCGCGGGGTTGGCCGACAGCGTGGTGGGCCTGCGCCTGCGCGACGAGATCACGCACGGCTTCGCCCCCTACGTCGGGCTCAGCTTCAACCGCCTGCGCGGCTCACGTGCCAACCAGGCCCTGGAAGACGGCGAAGAGCTGGGCCAGACCCGCCTTGTCGCCGGTATCCGCCTGCGTTTTTTAAGGAGTGCTTCACCATGCTGCGCAAACACCTGCTGACCCTGAGCCTGCTGGCCGTCACTGGCCTGGCCCAGGCCGCCGAGACCATCGACGTCTACCGCGACCCCAACTGCGGCTGCTGCAAGGCCTGGATCAGCCACCTGCGTGACAACGGCTTTACCGTCAACGACCACGTCGAGCCAAACATGAGCGCCGTCAAGCAACGCCTCGGCGTGGCGCCACGCCTAGCGTCGTGCCACACCGGGGTGATCGACGGCAAGTTCGTCGAAGGCCACGTGCCGGCCGAGCAGGTGCGCCTGCTGGCCAAGCGCAACGACCTCAAGGGCCTGGCGGTGCCGGGCATGCCCATGGGCTCGCCCGGCATGGAGATGGGTGACCACAAGGATGCCTACCAGGTCATCGGGGTGACCCAGGATGGCCAGGACACCGTGGTCGCCAACTACTGATGCTCAGCCTGGGGGCGCTGTTTCTCAGCGCCTTTGGTGCCGCCACCCTGCTGCCGCTGCAATCAGAGGCCGTGCTGGTCGGTCTGTTGCTGCGCCAGCCCGAGGCATGGGCGATCCTGCTGCTGGTAGCCACCCTGGGCAACGTGCTCGGCTCGGTGGTCAACTGGCTGCTGGGCCGGGCCATCGAGCACCTGCGCGACAAACGCTGGTTCCCTTTCAGCGCTGCCCAGCTGGCGCGTGCGCAGCAGCGCTACCAACGCTGGGGGCAATGGTCGCTGCTGCTCAGCTGGATGCCGGTGATCGGTGACCCGCTTACGCTGATCGCCGGGATCATGCGTGAGCCGTTCTGGCGCTTCCTGTTGCTGGTGACCCTGGCCAAGGCTGGCCGCTATGCAGTGCTTGCCATGATCACCCTGGGCTGGTTTCACGCCTGGTAACACCTTTCAGGTTTCGCGTGGTCCACTGCCTGTTAGAGTCGCCCCATTCAACCTGGCCCTACACGGAGTGCCCCCATGCTGCGCGCAACCGCCCTCGCCCTGGCCTGCCTTGCCAGCAGTTCGGCCATCGCTGCCGAGTCGCCTACCTACGGCCCCCAGCTCGAAGGCTTCAGCTACCCGCACCCCCTCAAGCATTTCGACTTCAAGTCCCAGGGCCAGGCCCTGCAGATGGGCTACATGGACGTGCCCGCCCAGGGCCAGGCCAACGGCCACAACGTGGTGCTGATGCACGGCAAGAACTTCTGCGCCGCCACCTGGGAAACCACCATCGACGCCTTGAGCAAGGCCGGCTACCGGGTCATCGCGCCCGACCAGGTCGGCTTCTGTACGTCGAGCAAACCGGCGCATTACCAGTACAGCTTTCAGCAACTGGCCGACAACACCCATGCCCTGCTCGAACAGCTGGGTGTGAAACAAACCATTGTGCTCGGCCACTCCACCGGCGGCATGCTGGCCACCCGCTATGCGCTGATGTACCCCCAGCAGGTGGAACGCCTGGCAATGGTCAACCCGATCGGCCTGGAAGACTGGAAAGCGCTGGGGGTGCCCTACCGCACCGTGGACCAGTGGTATGCCCGCGAACTCAAGCTGGATGCCGAAGGCGTACGTGCATATGAGCGCAAGACCTATTACGCCGGGCGCTGGAAGCCTGAATATGAACGCTGGGTGCAGATGCTGGTGGGCTTGAACAAAGGGCCGGGGCATGAAGCGGTGGCGTGGAACTCGGCACTGATCTACGACATGATCTTTACCCAACCGGTGTACCACGAGTTCAAGCACCTGCAGATGCCGACCCTGCTGCTGATCGGCGACCAGGACACCACGGCCATCGGCAGCGATGTCGCGCCGTCGGAGGTAAAGGCCAAGCTGGGCAACTATGCAGAGCTGGGGCCGCAGGTGGCCAAGCTGATACCCAAAGGTGAGCTGATCACGTTCGAAGGCATGGGGCACGCGCCGCAAATCGAGGAACCGGTGCGGTTCAATCGCACCCTGGTCGAATGGCTGGGCAAGTGAGCCAATGATTGGCCCCTGTGGGAGCACGCAGGCTTTGGGATTTTGCGCACGCCCGCTGCTGCCACAGGGTTCCTTTACACGTTCCAGACCTGCGCTTCCGTCCAGCCCAGCTCGGCAAAGTCGCCCGCCCGCAACTCGGCCTCTTCCTCGCAGAAAAACTCATCCAGCTGTGGTGGCCTGACCGCTGTATCACTGAGCATTGCGTGCACCTGCCCACGGTGATGCACCTGATGTTCGAACAGATGCGCCAGCAACCGCAGCCGCTGCTCGCGCTGCACCCGATCGGGCCGCACGACGCTCACATAGCGGCCCAGGTCGCCATCACTCAGCCCCCGGCAGTAGGCGATCAAACGGTGGTCAGCCTGGGCCTGCTCGGCATGCAGATCGGTGCAGGTGGCAAACGGCTGCTCCGGGTCGAAAAAGCGTTCGCCGTCGGCATCGGGCTGCTCGCCGCGCTGCTCGCACTCGAGCATATGCAGGTAAAACCAATCCACCGTCAGCAAGTGGTTGAGGGTGGCCTTGATCGACGGGAAGAAGCTGCAACGCGGGGCGACGAACTCGTCCTGGGTCAGTTGCAGGCAGGCCTTGTACAGGCGGTGGTTGGCCCAGCCATTGTTATAGGCCTGGGTCAGCAGATGATGCGATAGCGGCTGCATGGTCGGCTCCTTTTCAGGCGAAGCGTTGCAGTTGCATCTCCCGTAGCCGGCTCAGGGTGCGCTGGTACGGGAACGCCAGATACCCTTGAGTGTAGAGGGCATCGAGCGGCACCTGTGCCTCCAGGTACAACGCCACCCGACGGTCATAGCATTCGTCGACCAGGGCAATGAAGCGGCGAACCGCATCGTCCTTGGGCGACAGCGCCGGCAGTTCACGGTCACCCGCCACGACCCTCGCCGCGCCATCTTCGGTGCCTCGGGCAATACGCCCCGCCCGCTGTTCCCCGCCCAGCGCCGGAATGCCGGAGACCAGAATCGAGGGAAAACGGTCGCACAAGGCCATGAACTCCATGGCCGCCAAGGGTTGATCGCACAGATCCGTGAAACGACACCAGATAGCCTGCTCACTGCGCCGCACGACGTGAATGTGCCTTGAGCCAATAATCAAGGGCTGATCCGTGCCGGCGTCTTCGGGGCTGAGCTGGCGAAACACCTCGGCCAACGGGCTGGTCTGCCCTGCCTCCGCTACCCAATAGCGCTGCCGCGCTTCACCGGGGTGCAGGCGGTGATCCTGCTCGCCCGCTACCGGCAGGACCTGCATGTGACGACCAATGGCGGCGATGGCCGGCAGGAACCGCTCGCGGTTGAAACCATCGCGGTAGAGCTGCTCGGGCGGCTGGTTGGAAGTGGCAACAATCACCACGCCCTGATCGAACAATACCTGGAACAGGCGGCCGAGGATGATCGCATCACCGATGTCGTTGACGAACAGTTCATCAAAGCACAGCACACGGATTTGCCGCGCCAGCTCCGCCGCCAGGGCCAATAGCGGGTCGGCGGTGCCGTTGAGCTGAAACAGGCGTTGATGCACCCAGGCCATGAAGTGATGAAAGTGCTGGCGCCGGCTCGGTATGCGCAGGCACTGGTGGAACTGGTCCATCAGCCAGGTCTTGCCGCGCCCGACCGGGCCCCAGAGGTAGAGACCCTGGGTGGGGCGGCCCTGCTCGAGGGACTGGAAGCAGGCTTGCAAGGCCTCGACGACGCGGGCCTGGGCGGGGTCAGCGACGTAGCCCCGAGTGCTCAGGGCTTGCTGGTAGAGGGTTTGGGGGTCGATGGCCATGGCCGCATTCTACCCGACTGTCACCCTCGGTGCAGGCGCGCGTCAGTCGGCCAGGCCGACCTTGAGTAGCGCGCCGTCCTTGTCATCGGTCAGTACATACAGGTAACCATCTGGCCCCACCCGCACATCACGGATACGCGCCTTCAGGTCACCGAGCAACCGCTCTTCGTGCACCACCTTGTCGCCCTCCAGTTGCAAGCGGATCAATTCCTGCGTGGCCAGCGCCCCTATGAACAGATTGTGGTCCCAGGCCTTGAACGTTGGGCTGTCGTAGAACGCCATACCGCTGATACCCGGTGACTTTTCCCATACATGGTGCGGGTCGACCATGCCGTCTACATGCTCGCCCTTGGCCTCGGGGATGGGCAGCAGCGAATAGTTGATGCCGTGGGTCGCAATCGGCCAACCATAGTTCTTGCCAGGCTTTGGGATGTTGATTTCATCACCACCGCGCGGGCCGTGTTCGTGGGTCCACAGTTGGCCGGTCCAGGGGTTGAGCGCGGCGCCTTGCTGATTACGGTGGCCGTACGACCAGATCTCCGGGCGCACGTTGTCCTTGCCGACGAAGGGGTTGTCTTTGGGCACTTCGCCGTCCGGCAGAATACGCACGACCTTGCCTTGCAACTTGTCCAGGTCCTGGGCAGTGGGGCGTTGGTTGTTCTCGCCCAGGGCGATGAACAGGTAGCCGTTGCGGTCGAACACCAGCCGCGAGCCGAAGTGGTTACCCACCGACAGCTTGGGCAGCTGGCGGAAGATCACGGTGAAATGCTCCAGCCGGGCGCGGTCCTCGGACAGCTGCCCGCGGCCGACCGCAGTACCGGCCCTGCCGTCACGGCCCTCCTCGGCGTAGGACAGGTAAACGGTGCGGTCCTTGCCGAACTCCGGTGACAGTGCCACATCCAGCAAGCCGCCCTGGCCTTCGGCCCAGACCTTGGGTACACCGCTGATCGGCGGGCCGACCTTGCCTTCGGCATTGACCAGCCGCAGGTTGCCGGCGCGCTCGGTCACCAGCATGTCCTTGCCACCGGGCAGGAAGGCCAGGGCCCAGGGGTTGCGCAGGCCATCGGCAAGCGTGTCGACGATCAAGGTGCCTTCTTCGCTGGGGAACCGCTGTTCGGCCGCCGCATGCGCCCACAGTGGCAGCAGCGCGGCGGCGGTCAGGGTGACTAGCCAGGGTGCTCGAAGCATGCCGGATTCCTTTCAAGTGGGCTTAAGGCGCACGAGGGTTGTCGCGCGGTGGCCGGGTGGGTTCCAGGTTCGGGGTTTGCTGCTGACGGCGCAGGTTGTCGCCATTGCCGATGCCGCGGTTGTCCAGGGTGGGTGGGCGCTGGTACGGGTCGGTGGACGGGCCACGTACCGGAGGCGTAGCTGGCATGCTGCCTTGACGACTGTTGGGGTTGGCCCGCTGGATCGGGCTGTTGTAAGGGTTGCTGTTGCCGGCAGCATGTTGCACGGGCTGCTGCGCAGCTGCGTGCGCGGGCAGGCATAGCGCCAGGCCGAGGGCCAGGATGGGCAATGTCGGGGTCATGCTTCACCTCCTGTACGAAAATGCCGCGCCTGGTGGGTTTGATAGCCTAAGGCGCGAGGGGTTCGCGGCAAAAGTGTGAATGCGGGTGGAGTTGATTCCTGATGTTTCAGTATGGGCCGCGGAGGGCTGCTTCGCCCTCCAATGGCCGCAATCTTCTACTGGCCGTTATCCACCTTATGCCGCGCCGCATACAGGCACAGCATCTCCATGGCCAGGGTTGCCCCGGCCAATGCGGTGATATCGGCATGGTCATAGGCTGGCGCCACTTCCACCAAGTCCATGCCTACCAGGTTGATGCCACGCAGCCCACCCAGAATCTCCAGCGCCTGCACCGTGCTCAGCCCGCCACACACCGGCGTTCCGGTACCGGGCGCGTAGGCCGGGTCGAGGCAGTCGATGTCGAAGGTCAGGTACACCGGCCGCTCGCCCACCCGCTGGCGAATCGCTGCAATCACCGCCTCTGTGCCCTGGCGGTGCACCTGCCTGGCGTCGAGAATGGCAAAGCCCTGGCTGTCGTCATTGGTCGTGCGCAGGCCAATCTGCACCGAGTGGGCCGGGTCAACCAGGCCTTCGCGGGCGGCATGCCAGAACATGGTGCCGTGGTCGATGCGCTTGCCCGTCTCGTCCGGCCAGGTGTCACTGTGCGCATCGAAATGGATCAGCGCCAGCGGGCCATGGCGGCGGGCGTGAGCCTTGAGCAGCGGGTAGCTGATGAAGTGGTCGCCACCAAGGGTCAGCATGGAGCAACCCGCCTGCAGAATGTGCTCGGCATGGGCCTCGATGCTGCCCGGTACCGACTGCGGCGTGCCGCTGTCGAAGGGGCAGTCGCCATAGTCGATGACCGCCAGGTGGTCGAACGGGTCGAACGCCCACGGCCAGTGGCGGGCCCAGGCCTGCTGGACCGAGGCAGCACGGATCGCCCGCGGGCCGAAGCGCGCGCCGGGGCGGTTACTGGTGGCCGTGTCGAACGGCACACCGCTGACCACCACATCCACACCGCGCAAGTCGCGGCTGTAGCGGCGGCGGGAAAAACTGACAACACCGGCGTAGGTGCTTTCTGCGGCGGTACCATACAGGCTATCGCGGGTCATGGCCTGGTCATTGCTTGCGGCTTGGTCCACGGTCGGGCTCCTTGATTGTCATGGGCTACTGCCGGCTGCGGAAGGCGGTCCACAGACGGTTGCGTTGTCGCAGGTCGGCCAAGGCCATGCTGCGGTCGGCATACAGGCGCTGACGCACCTCGGCCGACGGATAGATATCCGGGTCGTTGCGCACCGCTTCGTCCACCAGCGGCGTGGCAGCCTGGTTGGCATTGGCGAAGAACAGCGTGTTGGTCAGCGCTGCCACCGACTCTGGCTTGAGCATGAAGGCGATGAACGCCCGTGCGGCCTCGGGGTGCGGGGCGTCCTTGGGGATGACCAGGTTGTCCTGCCATACCAGCGTGCCTTCGCGGGGGATGCGGTAGATCACCTCGAACGGCTTGCCGGCACGACGGGCCTGGTCGGCGGCCATCGCGGCATCACCGTTGTAGGTCAGCGCCAGGCACACGCTGCCATTGGCCAGGTCGTTGATCTGCCGGCCGTTGGCAACGTAGCTGACCGACGGCTGCAACTGGCTGAGCAGGTTCTGCGCGGCAGCCAGGTCATCCTTGTTCTGGCTGTAAGGGTCCTTGCCCAGGTAGTTCAGGGCTACGCCGATCACCTCCTGGGGCGAGTCAGGCAAAGCGATGCCGCAACCCTTCAGGCGGGTGGCGTACTCGGGCTTGAACAACAGGTCGAGGCTGTCCAGCGGTACATCGCCAAGGCGCTGGCGTACTGCCTCCACATTTACCCCCAGGCCCAGCGTGCCCCAGGTGTACGGCACAGCATGGCGGTTGCCGGGGTCAACCTCGGCCAGTTTGCCCAGCAGGTCCTTGTCGAGGTTGCCATAGCCAGGCATGGCCTGAGCGTTCAGCGGTTGCAGGGCATTGGCCTTGAGCGCTCGGGCCAGCACGGTGGACGACGGCACCACCACGTCGTAGCCGCTACCACCGGTCAACAGCTTGGTTTCCAGCACCTCGGGGGTGTCAAAGGTGTCGTAACGCACCTTGTAGCCCGTTTCCTGTTCGAAGCGCTGCAAGGTTTGCGGGGCGACGTAATCGGCCCAGCTGTAGAGATTGACGACCTTTTCTTCGGCCTGCAGCGGCAGGGCCAGAACCAGAGACAAAAGGCACAACGATCGACGCATGGCGGACACCTCGGTAAATGGGTGGATGCCGCGAGCATGCCAGCCGGGTTACATTGCACCAATGGCAAGTTTGCAAAGCTGACATTCATCAGGAGCAATGTAATGCTCGGACAAGTGCACGACCCCGACCTGCACCTGCTGCGGCTGTTCGTCACTGTAGTCGAGGCAGGTGGCTTCAGCGCCGCTCAAGGCGTGCTGGGCCTGAGCCAGCCCACCATCAGCCAGCGCATGGCGCAACTGGAGGCACGCTTGGGTTACCGCCTGTGCAGCCGCGGCAAGGGTGGTTTTCGCCTGACGGAAAAAGGTGAATTGCTATTGGAGGCGGCGCGTGGGCTGCTGCTGAACATCGAGCAGTTTCGCCAGCAGGCCAACGGCGTTGCCGGGCGGCTGCTGGGAACTGTGCGCATAGGCATGGCGGAAAATCAGGACAAGGCGGTGAGCCTGAAACTGGCGGCGGCCATTGCGGCATTTCGCAGGCGAGAAGAATCGGTGCAACTGGAGCTTGTCAGTGCACCGCCGGCGGAGCTGGAACGGCTGTTGCTGGAGCAGCGACTGGACTATGCCATCAGCTACTTTTCCGGCAACCAGGCGGCCTTTGATTACCAGCCCTTGTTCGCGGAGCGCCAGCGGCTGTATTGCGGCAAGGGGCATGTGCTGTATGGCGAGACGGATGTTGGGCTTGAGCGGTTGCTGGACATGGACCAGGTGCGCCATCCGTACCGTTTTCTCAAAGGGGGCGAACCGTTCCAGAGCAGACGCAGCACGGCAGTGGCGGAGCAGATCGAAAGCGTGCTGACGTTCATTCTGTCTGGGCGGCATATTGGCTACTTGCCATGCCATTGTGCACAGGCCTGGGAGGCCGAGGGGCTGTTATGGGCGCTGGACCCTGAGCTTGATTTTGGGGTGCCGTTCACCTTGGCCCGGCACCGGGCACAGGGGGTTGGAGAGGCAGCCCATGTATTTGCGCAGGATTTGCTGGCGGCGTTTGCCTGAACGGCCCCTTCGCGGGTAAACCCGCGCCTACACCGGATCGGTGGTGGACACCTGTCGGTGGCTGGGCACAGGCACCGTCGTGTAGGAGCGGGTTTACCCGCGAAAGGGCCGGCCCTGCTGGCCAATCTCCACCAGACGTTCACCGTTGCCGCCGCTACCGTATTCGCGGGTAAACCCGCTCCTACGCCGGATCGGGGGTGGACACAGGTCGGTGGCTGGGCACAGGCCGTCGTGTAGGAGCGGGTTCACCCGCGAAGGGGCCGGCCCTGCTGGCCAATCTCCACCAGGCGTTCACCGTTGACGCCGCTACCGTATTCGCGGGTAAACCCGCTCCTACGCCGGATCGAGGGTGGACAAGCATCGGTGGCTGGGCACAGGCACCGTCGTGTAGGAGCGGGTTTACCCGCGAAGAGGCCGGCCCTGCTGGCCAATCTCCACCCGCCGTTCACCCACCCGCCGTTCACCGTTGCCTCCGCGAACAGGCCCGTTCAGGCCACCACAATCAGTAAGCCATGCTCCAGGTCAGGGTGTAGGTCCGCCCGCGCCCCTGGTAGTCATACAGATACGCCGGCCCGTAGGTCGGCGAATAGAACAACGTCGCACGCTGTCCCCATACCGTGCTGTACTGCTTGTCCAGCAGGTTCTGGATACCGGCACTGACGGTGCCGAAACCGGTGTCCTGGCTGCCCAGCAGGTCGAAGGTGGTGTAGCCGTCAATCTCGTGATCGGCATCGTCCTTCAGGCTGAAGGCATGGTTGGCCTGCAAGCGTGCACTGCGGCCATCGCCCTTCCAGCCGACAAACGCGGTGGCCTTGGACAACGAGGCATAACGGGCATCGCGCTTGATCCAGCCGCCGTCCTCGGCCTCTTCCTCGGAGCGTGTCATGTGCAATGTGCCGCCGGTTTCCCAGCCGGTCTGGAAGTGCCGGGTCAGTGCACCTTCAAAGCCAAAGTCGCGGCTTTTCTGTTCTTCCACGTCGATGGTCAGCGTTTGCGAATCGACGTTGATGATCTTGTCCGACCAGATGTAGTACAGCGCTGCCTGTGCATCCCAATCCAGGTCGGCATAGCGCCAGCCCACTTCCACCTGGCGGCTCTTGATACCGGCCAACGGGTTATCGGCCACGCTCAGACCCGGCTTGCCGTAGTACTTGGCCGGGTCAGGCAGGTCGAAGCCTTCGCCATAGTTGCTCCACACCTGGTGGCCGTTCTTGAAGTCGTAGATGGCACCGATGTTGAACAGGTTGACCTGATAGTCGTTACTGCCACCTGGCACGCCCTTGAAGTCGCTGACATCCACGTCCATCTGCTGCCGCCGGGCACCACCGGACAATGTCAGGTTGTCGGTGGCATGCCAGTCCAGCTGGGCATACACCGACACACCATCCACCCGGTAGCTGGGGTAGCGTGCGGCCTTGCTGTCTTTTTCCAGCTCCAGGCCACCCGACTCGGACGAGGTCTGGGCGTTGAAGGTGGTTTGCTCGGCATTGAAGCGCTCGCGGTCCAGGTCGACGCCGTAGGTCAGCTTCAGCGTATCCCACTGTTTGGCAAACAGGCCCTTGAGGCTGGTGACTTCGAAGTTCTGCTGCGAGGCGGCAAAGTACACCCCGCGCGAGCCGGTGGGCGTGGCACGGTTGTAGTACGGGAACGGGTAGAAGTTGTCGTCTTCCTTGCGGTACGAGGCCTGCAGGTAGAAGTCCTGGCCCAGCACGTCGGTGTGGTGGTAATTGGCGTTGAGCAGCAAGCGCCGCGTACGCGGCTCCAGGTCCGATGAATAACCGCTGCGCAGCTCGGCGTCTTCCAGGTCGGATGGCGCGTTGTAGTTCAGGTTGGGGAAGTAGATACCCGTGCTGCCGTGGTTGCCCGAGTCGTAGTACTGGGCCAACAGGTCGAGGCTCTGCTGGTCGTTCAGCTGCAGGCCCAAGGTACCGAGTACGTCGATGGTGCGGTTGTACTGCAGGTCGGTCTGGGTGTTGTCGATGAAGATCTGGTCGCCAGCACCATCGTAGAAGGCTTCGTTCTGCTCACCGGAAACGCCCAACCGGGCATTGACCCGTTCGTTGCCGCCGCTGACCGACTGGGCGAAGCGGGTGGCCAGGTCGTCGCTGTTGTTGAAACCGCTGCTGGCCCCCAACTGGGTTTCGAAGCGCGCCGGGCCAGGCTCGCCCTTTTTGGTCACGATGTTGATGATGCCGCCAGTGGCGCCACCGCCGTAGATGGCGCTGGCGCCAGACAGCACTTCGACGCGCTCGACGTTGAACGGCGAAATGCTGTCGAACTGGCGAGACAGGCCGCGGGAGCTGTTCTGACTGACCCCGTCGATCATCACCAGCACGTTGCGCCCACGCATGTTCTGGCCGTAATTGGTGCGCCCTTCCGGCGCCAGGTCAAGGCCCGGTACCAGCTTGCCAATGGCTTCCTTCAGGCTGACGCCGCTGTCGATCTGCTCGCGCAATTGCTGCTGGTCGACCACCCAGACGGTCCCAGGGATTTCGCTGATGGCAGTGCTGGTGCGCGAGGCTACGCTGACTTCGATCGGCTTGAGGTTGACCGCCTGCGGCGCGGCCTCGGCCTTGCGCAGGGTGACGGTGCGAGCCTCGCTGAACTGCCAGCTCATGCCGCTGCCGGCCAACAACTGCTGCAGGGCCTGCTCGACACTGTAGTTGCCCTGCAACGCCGGGCTGACCTGGCCGGCGACATCGCCTGTGGTGTACAGCAGGTGCAGGCCGGCTTGGTCGGCGAAGGTGGTCAGCGCCTGGTCCAGCGGCTGGGCTGGCAGGTCGAGCTGGACCTGGCGAGCTTGCATCTGGGTCTGTTCGGCAGTCGTCGCGGCCCCTGCGTGCAGGGGGCCGAGCAACAGGGCCATGGCACTGCAAGACATCAAGGCATGGTGAAAAGGACCGCGACGGCGGTGCAAGGGCTTGAGCATCAGAGGCACGAATGAGCTTCCTGACAAGTCGTAAATGAGAATGGGTTGCTGATCAGTCTCACTACGACGATCTGGCTTGCAGGAACTTGCAGTGGCAAATGGAAAATATTTTTGTTTCTGTCCGGCCTCTTCGCGGGCAAGCCCGCTCCTGCAACGACTGCGTCCGCCTGAAAGTTGTGCGACCTGTGCAGGAACGGGCTTGCCCGTTGAGAGGCCGGCACAGGCTGATCAATGCACCACGGCCAACCACGGCAGGTAGGTCACCTTCAGGCCATACCGCTGCTCCAACGTCCGCAACAGGGCCTCAGGTTCATCCAGGTCAAACACCCCGCTCACTTCCATCGCAGCCAGCTTGCTGTCGGACAACACAATGCGCCCATGCCGGTATCGCTCAAGCTCCGTCAGCACCTGCCCCAGCGGCTTGCCGTTGAAGATCAGCTTGCCACGCTGCCAGGCCATCTGCGTGCCGGCATCGGCCGCCACCGCCAGTTCATGTTCACCCACCTTGGCTTCACCGCGTGCCAACACGACGTGCCCATCGCGGTGCACGCTGAAGGTGGCGGCATTGCCCTGCACCCGCGCACCGGCCGTTTCGACCACGAACGGACGTGAATCATCGGCGGTCTCGAACAGCGCCTCACCCGCATCGAGTACCACACGCCGCTCATGCTCGCTGAACGCCACGCTCAAGGCACTGGCGCTGTTCAGCGTCACCCGTGTGCCATCTGCCAGGGTAATGACCTGCCGCTCGCCCACGGCGGTGTGGTAATCGGCCAGCAGCATCGGGGCTTGCTGCCAACCCGCCACGGCGGCGACCAGCAACACCACCGATGCCGCCACACCCGCCTGCTTCAGCCGGCCGCGGCAATGGCGCAAGGCCTGGCCGATATACTTTGCCACCATGCTCTCGGAAACCCCCAGGCGTTGAGCGACCTGCTTCTGGGTCAGGCCCTCGACACGGTTGAGCAACAGCGCCTGGCGGGCATTGTCGGGCAACTGCAACAGGGCCTGGTCAAGAATCTGCAAGCGCTCGCGGGCCAGCAACGCCGCCTCGGGTGCCGGCGCCGGACAGGCCACCTCACAGGCTCCGTCGCTGTCGTCGTGGCTGGCGGCGATGCGTTGCTCACGGCGCAAGGCGTCAATCGCCAGGTTGCCGGCCACACGGAAGATGAAACTGCGCGCGTGCACCACCGGCACCGCCTGCTCGTCGATGTTCACCAGCTTCAGGTAGGTTTCCTGCGCCACATCGGCCGCGCGCTGACGGTCGCTCATGCGCCGCGTCAAAAACTGCAGCAGGTCGTCGTAGTGCTCCTGGAAGCTTGCCAGCAGGCCCGACATGGGTGAAGTCAGCATGATTGGGGAACAGCCAGTAAGAGAGGTTATCGGGCGTTAATGAGAAACAGTATCTTTCATATGAACCGATACTTTCAACGTCGACGCACATTTGCCACACTGCCAGCCCCACTCCGGCAAGGTCACAGCCCATGACTGCCCGTCTGTACCGCTACACCCGCCTGTTTCTGGTCCTGCTGATGGCCTTTGGCCTCGCGGCCTGTGCGCTGCTCCAGCCACGCGACCCGGTGAACATCAGCGTGATCGGCATCGAACCACTGCCCGGGCAGGAGCTGGAACTGCGCATGGCGGTGAAAATGCGGGTGCAAAACCCCAATGAGTCACCGATCGATTACAACGGCATCGCCTTGAACCTGGAAGTGAACGGCCAGCCGCTGGCCGCTGGTGTCAGTGACCAGCAGGGGCACATTGGCCGCTACGACGAAGCGGTGATCGTGGTGCCGGTAAGCATCACGGCGTTTTCCTTCCTGCGCCAGGCCTATGGGCTGGGCAAGGTAGATTCGCTGCAGGGTCTACCCTACAAGCTGCGCGGCAAACTGGCCGGCGGGCCGCTGGGGACCGTGCGTTTTACCGATGAAGGCAAGCTGGACCTGCCCAAGGGCACCTACTGATAAGCGCCGGGCGGGTGTGCTCAGCGGTTGGCGCTGGCTGCGGCCATCAGCTTGTTGACTTCGCTGCGCACCATGCTGGCGTATTCAGGCGGCGTCATGCCGTCCAGTTCGGCGCGCACCCACTCGGCCCATTTGCCCTTGCGCCGTGGCTTTTCGGCAATCAGCCGGGCGGCTTCGCCCTTGGCTTTGCCCAGGTTGTTCTGCCACATCTCGAACAACCGGGCCTTCTCTGCCTCGATCTGCGCCCGTTCCTCGAAGCTCATGTTGGCCAGATTGAAACTCATGAAGGTACCTGCAGGTTTGAAAATGGCCGCTATCTTACACCCAGGCACAGCATCACCGGAAAGCCGCCGCAACTTTCCCGACGTGGCGGCATCCATTGTTCACATCACCCCCATTGACGAGGACGAGTTCATGGCCCGGAAAAACGCCACGCTGGCGGACAGCGATCAGATCAAGGACCAGGTATTCAGCGAACTGCAATCGCTGATAGAAGAATCGGAAAAACTGCTGAACGACAGTGCCGCACTGGTCGGCGAAGAAGCAGAGACGTTGCGCGCCCAGGTGAGCCTGAAGCTGCGCCAGGCACGCCAGGCGGCGAGCAACGTGCGCAGCAAGGCGCAACCGGTGGTGGACGCCACTCAGGACTACATCGGCGGCCACCCCTGGCAGACCGTGGCCATTTCCGCCGGCCTCGGGTTGGCGGTAGGCCTGCTACTGGGTCGGCGCAGTTAAGGCCTGCGCCGCCTGGTGCACATCAGGCGGCCAAAGCCTGCGGGATGCCGCTGTGGAAGCGCAGCTCCTGGTCTGGTGACTGGATCAGCTCCATTTCCGCAGCGCGTACCAGCTCGACACGGCGGGCGATGTCCGCTTCATCACCGTAGTTGTGCGCCAGTTTCAGGTAGCCCTGGTAGTGGCGCGCTTCGCTTTTCAGCAACCCGTGGTAGAAGCGGCCCAGCTCTTCATCCAGATGTGGCACCAGCGCGGCAAAACGTTCGCAACTGCGCGCCTCGATGAACGCCCCCACCACCAGTGTATCCACCAGCTTGACCGGCTCGTGGGCGCGCACCAGTCGGCGCAACCCCGACGCGTAACGCCCCGCCGATACCGGGCGCAACGGCACCCCGCGACGCTTCATGAGGCGTAACACCTGTTCGTGATGCACCAGCTCCTCGCGGGCCAGGCGCGACATCATGTTGATCAGATCAAGGTGAGTGTTGTACTTGGCGATCAGGCTCAAGGCCGTGCTGGCGGCCTTGAACTCGCAGTTCTTGTGGTCGATCAGCAGGGTTTCCTGGTCGGCGAGCGCCGCTTCGATCCAGGCGTCTGGCGTCGGGCAGCCAAGAAAGGCGTCGATTTCGGGGATCAGGGACATAAGCGTGCAACCACACAGAACAGGCAGGGCCGGCGATTATACCGGCGGCGGCTGGCGATGCCAGTGACTATGCTTGATGTACATCAAGCGCTGGAGGGGGAAGCGCCGACTATAGTCAGGCATTGGTCGCCATCATCGAAGGGAGTTAACGCCCATGCAAGCCGTCCGCAGCATTCTCGTCGTCCTCGACCCCGCGCACGCTCACAGCCGGGCGCTTACGCGCGCCAAGCTGATTGCAGGCGTCACGGGCGCACGCCTGCACTTGCTGATGTGTGACAAGCGGCATGATCACAGTGCGCTGCTCAGCCTGCTGAGCAGCCAGTTGCATGATGACGGCTACGCCAATGTCACCCATGAAGAGGGCTGGCGCGACAGCCTGCACGACACCATCATCCATGTACAGCAGGCCGAAGGCTGCGAACTGGTGATCAAGGAACACCGCCCGGACAACCCGCTGAAAAAGGCCCTGCTCACCCCCAGCGACTGGAAGCTGCTGCGCCAATGCCCGGGTACCGTGCTGATGGTCAAGAGCGAACGGCCGTGGACCGGGGGCAAGATTTTGGCGGCGGTGGACGTGGGTAACCAGGACGAAGACCACCGCCGCCTGCATGCCAGCATCATCGACCACGGCTTCGAGATTGCCAAACTGGCCAAGGGAGAACTGCATGTCATCAGTGCCCACCCGTCGCCGATGCTGTCAGCGTCGGACCCGGCCTACCAGCTGAGCGATAAGATCGAAAAACGCTACCGTGAAGCATGCAAGGCGTTCCAGGCCGAGTACGGCATCAGCGATGAGTGCCTGCACGTGGCCGAAGGGCCAGCGGATGTGTTGATTCCGCATACCGAAAAGAAGCTCGATGCAGTGGTGACCGTGATAGGCACGGTGTGCCGCACGGGGATTTCCGGGGCGTTGATTGGCAATACCTCGGAAGTGGTGCTGGATGCGCTGGAGGGCGATGTGCTGGTGCTCAAGAGCGAAGAAGCCATTGCCCACCTGGCGGAGTTGGCCCGCGGCTAAGTAGGCAATATGCAGGCCCCTTGTAGGAGCGGGTTCACCCGCGAATGCGTCATTGATTTCAACGCCACATTCGCAGGCAAACCCGCCCCAAGGTTCCGTTGCCGCCCGGGAATCTAGACCAACGCCTCCCGCACCTTCGGGTCAAGCCCTTCCCCCGCGTGGGCCTCGCTCCACTCCGCCAATTGCCGGAGCATCGCCGGCGTCCAGAAGCTCTTCAGATGCTGCCGCACCCCTTGCACCGCCAGCGCCCGGTCTGGCTCGCTGTCGAAGTAATGGGCAATCTGGTTGGCCATCTTGACCAGGTTTTCACTGCTCATCGGCGAACCTCGGCTTTCTCCGCAGCACGGCGCTCTTTCAGCAGCCGCTGCTGTTCATCACTGAAGTCCTGATAGCGCTTCTGCCATTGCGATGGCTGGAACACTTTCACCACCTCCACTGCCGTCACCTTGTACTCGGGGCAGTTGGTGGCCCAGTCGGAGTTGTCGGTGGTGATCACGTTGGCACCCGACTCCGGGAAGTGGAAGGTGGTGTACACCACGCCCGGCGCCACACGCGCACTGACCTTGGCACGCAGCACAGTCTGCCCGGCGCGGCTGCCGATGCCGACCCAGTCACCGTCGTGGATGCCACGGCTTTCCGCGTCGGTCGGGTGGATCTCCAGGCGGTCGGCATCATGCCAGGCAACGTTGGCAGTGCGCCGGGTCTGGGCGCCGACGTTGTACTGGCTGAGGATACGACCGGTAGTCAGCAGCAACGGGTAGCGGTTGTTGACCTTTTCGTCGGTGGGCACGTAGCCGGTGAGCATGAAGCGGCCCTTGCCACGCACGAACTGGTCGATGTGCATGGTCGGCGTGCCGTCTGGCGCAGCGTCGTTGCACGGCCACTGCAGGCTGCCATGGCGGTCGATTTCCGCGTAGCTGACACGACGGAAGGTCGGCGTCAGGCGGGCGATCTCGTCCATGATCTCGGACGGGTGGCGGTAGTTCATCGGGTAGCCCAGAGCGTTGGCCAGGGCCACGGTAGCTTCCCAGTCGGCCTTGCCGGCCAGCGGCTCCATGACCTTGCGCACCCGCGAAATACGCCGCTCGGCGTTGGTGAAGGTGCCGTCCTTTTCCAGGAACGAACTGCCCGGCAGGAACACATGGGCGAACTTGGCAGTTTCGTTGAGGAAAATGTCCTGCACCACCACGCACTCCATGGCGAGCAAGGCCGCCGTGACGTGCTGGGTGTTGGGGTCGCTCTGGGCGATGTCCTCACCCTGGCAGTACAGCGCCTTGAAGCTGCCATCCAGCGCCGCCTCGAACATGTTGGGAATGCGCAGACCCGGGTCGGGCTGCAAGGTCACGCCCCAGGCCCGTTCGAACTCGGCGCGCACGCCCTCGTTGGAGACATGCCGGTAGCCGGGCAGCTCGTGGGGGAACGAGCCCATGTCGCACGAGCCCTGCACGTTGTTCTGCCCGCGCAGCGGGTTCACCCCTACCCCTTCACGGCCGATGTTGCCAGTGGCCATGGCCAGGTTGGCAATGCCCATCACTGCGGTGCTGCCTTGGCTGTGCTCGGTCACACCCAGGCCGTAGTAGATGGCCGCGTTGCCGCCGGTGGCATACAGCCGGGCCGCAGCGCGGATCTGCTCAGGTGGCACGCCACAAACCGGGCCGAGCACCTCGGGAGCGTTGTCTGGCAGGCTGACGAAGTCGCGCCAACGGGCAAAGTCTTCGGTTTCGCAGCGGGCATCGATGAAGCGCTGGGCCAGCAGGCCCTCGGTGACGATCACGTGGGCCAGGGCGTTGAGCATGGCCACGTTGGTGCCCGGGCGCAGTTGCAGGTGCAGGTCGGCGCGGGCGTGCGGCGAGTCGACCAGGTCGATGCGCCGTGGGTCGATCACGATCAGCCGCGCCCCCTGGCGCAGGCGGCGCTTGAGCTGCGAGCCGAACACCGGGTGCGCATCGGTAGGGTTGGCACCAATCACCAGCACAACGTCGGCCTGCATCACCGAGTCGAAGCTTTGCGTGCCGGCCGACTCACCCAGGGTCTGCTTCAGGCCATAACCGGTGGGCGAATGGCACACCCGTGCGCAGGTGTCGACGTTGTTGTTACCAAACGCCGTGCGCACCAGTTTTTGCACCAGGTAGGCTTCTTCGTTGGTACAACGGCTGGAGGTGATGCCGCCGATGGAGTCGCGCCCGTACTTGAGCTGGATGCGGCGGAACTCGCTGGCGGCATAGGTCACGGCCTCGTCCCAGCTGACTTCCTGCCACGGGTCTTCCAGGCGCTTGCGGATCATCGGTTTGGTGATGCGGTCCGGGTGGGTGGCGTAGCCCCAGGCAAAGCGGCCCTTGACGCAGGCGTGGCCGTGGTTGGCGCCACCGTTCTTGTCCGGGACCATGCGCACCAGTTGGTCACCCTTGATTTCGGCGCGGAACGAGCAGCCAACACCGCAGTAGGCGCAGGTGGTAATGACCGAACGCTCAGGCTGGCCAAGCTGCACCAGGCTCTTTTCCGTCAGGGTCGCGGTCGGGCAGGCCTGCACGCAGGCGCCGCACGACACGCATTCGGAAGCCAGGAAGTTTTCGCCCCCCGCGGCCGCCACCCGCGATTCGAAACCGCGCCCGGTAATGGTCAGGGCGAACGTACCCTGGATGTCCTCGCAGGCGCGCACACAGCGGCTGCAGACGATGCACTTGCTCGGCTCGTAGTCGAAATACGGGTTGGAAACGTCTTTTTTCTCGTCCAGGTGGTTGGCGCCGTCATAGCCGTAGCGCACCTCACGCAGGCCCACCTGGCCGGCCACGGTCTGCAGCTCGCAGTTGCCGTTGGCCGAACAGGTCAGGCAGTCCAGGGGGTGGTCGGAAATGTACAGCTCCATGACGTTGCGACGCAGGCCGGCCAGGCGCGGGGTTTCGGTGCGCACCACCATGCCTTCACTGACTGGCGTGGTGCAGGATGCCGGGTAGCCGCGCATGCCTTCGATTTCCACCATGCACATGCGGCAGGAGCCGAAGGCTTCGAGGCTGTCGGTGGCGCACAGTTTGGGGATGCTGGTGCCCAGCATGGCGGCGGCGCGCATGACCGAGGTGCCAGCAGGCACGCTGATGGCGCGGCCATCGATGCTCAGGCTGACCTGCACGTCGCTTTCGCGGGCCGGGGTGCCGAGGTCGCTGCTTTTATCACAAGCGGGGTCGAAGAAATTGATCACTGTGCGGCCTCCGTGGTGGTCAGCCCAAAATCGGCGGGGAAGTACTTGAGCGCGCTGGCCACCGGATAGGCAGTCATACCGCCCATGGCGCACAACGAACCGTACTGCAGGGTGTCGCACAGGTCGCGCAGCAACAGCGCCTGGTCATGGCGCTCGGTGATGTCGCTGCTGGCGATCAACCGGTCGACCACTTCCATGCCCCGGGTGGAGCCGATGCGGCACGGGGTGCACTTGCCGCAGGACTCCTCGGCACAGAACTGCAGGGCGAAACGCGCCATGCTGGCCATGTTCAACGTATCGTCGGCCACCACCACACCGCCGTGGCCGAGCATCGCGCCCACAGCAGCAAACGCTTCATAGTCCAGTGGGGTGTCGAAATGGCTGGGGGGTACCCAGGCACCAAGCGGGCCACCGACCTGCGCGGCCTTCAGCGGCCGGCCACTGGCCGTGCCACCGCCATAGCCTTCCACCAGCTCGCGCAGGGTCAGGCCGAACGCGCGCTCGACCAGGCCACCCTGGCGAATGTTGCCGGCCAGCTGGAACGGCATGGTGCCCAGCGAGCGGCCCATGCCGAAATCGCGATAGAACGCTGCCCCCTTGGCCAGAATGATGGGCACCGAAGCCAGCGTAAGCACGTTGTGCACCAACGTCGGCAGGCCGAACAGCCCTTGGAGTGCGGGCAGCGGTGGCTTGGCGCGGACAATGCCACGCTTGCCTTCGATGGATTCGAGCAGCGCGGTTTCTTCGCCGCAAATATAGGCGCCGGCGCCCACCCGCACTTCCAGGTCGAACGCCTGGCCGCTGCCGGCTACGTCAGCACCCAGGTAGCCAGCGTCACGCGCGATGGCGAAGGCCTGGTCAAGTACCCGGATGGCGTCGGGGTACTCCGAGCGCACATAGACGTAGCCCTTGTCGGCCCCCACGGCAAGGCCGGCAATGATCATGCCCTCGATCAGCAGGAAGGGGTCGCCCTCCATCAGCATGCGATCAGCGAACGTGCCCGAGTCACCCTCGTCGGCGTTGCACACCACGTACTTCTGCCCGGCGCCAGCGTCACGCACGGTGCGCCACTTGATGCCGGCCGGGAACGCCGCACCACCACGGCCACGCAGGCCGGAGTCGAGTACTGCGGCAACCACTTCGGCACCGTCCAGCGCCACGGCGGCCTCAAGGCCTGCGAAACCGCCATGGGCACGATAGTCGTCCAGTGACAATGGGCGGGTGATGCCCGCGCGTGCGAACAGCAAGCGTTGCTGGGTCTTGAGATAGGGTATTTCTTCGACCGGCCCCAGTGCCAGCGAGTGGCCACCGGGTTCGCCCGCCAAGGCATCAAGCAGTGACGGCACATCGTGTGGCGTAATCGGGCCGAAACCCAGGCGCCCTTGCGCACTGTCGCACTCGATCAGCGGCTCCAGCCAGTAAAGCCCGCGCGAGCTGGTGCGCTGGATGTCCAGTGGCAACTGGCGGCGCTCGGCCTCATGCAGCAGGGCATCGGCAACCTGATCGGCACCCACGGCACGGGCTACCGAATCACAGGGAATATACAGCTTCAGCATGCTGAGTCCTCCCGGCAACCGTTAACCAAGTCTCGCAGGCGCTCAGGGGTGAGGCGCGCGTGCACCTGGCCGTCCAGCTCCAACGCTGGCGAGCAGGCACAGGCACCCAGGCAATAAACAGGGCGCAGGCTGATGGCGCCGTCGGCGCTGGTGCCGTGGTCGTCCAGTGCCAACTGTTCACGCAATTGCGCGGCCAGGGCTTCGGCGCCACGGCTCTGGCACGACTCGGCACGGCACAGGCGCAGGGTGTGGCGAGCGGGCGGCGCGGTGCGGAAGTCGTGATAAAAACTGATAACCCCACGCACTTCAGCCAGGCTGAGGTTGAGGGCATGGGCGATCTCGGGAACAGAAGCGTCGGGGATGTAACCCAGCTCGTGCTGGACGGCATGCAGGATCGGCAACAGGGCACCGGGGGTGTCCTTGTCGCGGGCCAGAATGCGCTGGATTACAGGCAGGTGGAGCAATTCATCAGGCATACAGCGGACCTCGGCATCACGGACCCTGCCTGTTTTTTTTAAGGGGCAGGTTTCCGGCGTGTTCTGCTGCGGCGCACCGCCCACGTCACAGTTGCGTGGTACTGGCGGCCTCCTCGCCCACGGCCGCACGTCTGCGCGCACTGACCCTTGGGCATCCTGCTAGCATGGCACTTGTAGCGCCGAGGGGTTGCATGCGAGCGACCAGGCGCATTCTGAAACCGACGAACGTGGTTACGCCCCGGCATCATCTGCCACGGCTTGCCGATCAGGTGGGTCTTGAAACCATCGTTGCATGCACCAGGCCCTCGAAACCGAACCTGGTCCATTGCCGGGCCTGCCAGACGGCAGCCCCGGCAATGGGCTGCCATCCAGCATGGCGACGGGGCAGAACGCGACTGAGTTCAGTCGGTAGACTGCACCGTTGCGGTGTCGGCGGCGGGGGCTGGAGCCTGGGCCTGGGCCTTTGACTTCGCTCGATTGCGTCGATCCTGGCTGCGTTGCCGCGCAGCCTGCTGCTTGGCATGCAGCGCCTGAGCGGCGGTCACAGTACCCGCGGCCTGACCGTTCAAGTCAAGGCGCGGAGCATTCTCCACCATGCTCGCCCAGTATCGAGCGCCCCGGCACCACGTGGAAATGCCCAGCTTGAGCTGTTCACGGGTTAACCCAAGCAGCTCCAGGTGTTGCTCGGCATCCTTGAAAATGCCCTCCTTGAGCGGCACCTTGGGGGCCGGGTTGACCGGGAAAGCCAAGGGAAAATGCTTCTGCAGTGGCCAGATCGCTGCCACCGCCGGGTCCATCTCACGCGGCTTCGCCTGCGGGGGCGACTTGCGCTTGGGCGGTTTCGCGCTCTCGGCCTTTACCTGCCCTTTTTCCGCCCGCAGGCGGTCTCGTAGCTCAGCTAGTTGTTCAAAACCCATTGTTCATTCACTGCTTCGAAGTTGATTGCGTGGTGCAAGGATACCCCATGCAGCCAGCACATTGCTTGCAGGCCAACTTTCCCGGCCAGCCCAGGCACAAGCGCATGCCTGTGCGACGGCCCTCAGCTGAACACCCAAAGCACGCGTGTGGGCTTGTCGGTCAGGTTGGCATACCGAAAACGGGCGTGGGGTTGCAACTGAAAACTGTCATTGGCGTACAGCGTGACCGGGTCAGCATCGCCCAACCATACGGTCAGTTCGCCTTCGAGCACGAAGCAGCCCTGCTCCGAGCTGTCGTCAAGGTACTCCTCGCCACTGCTGGCCCCCGGCTGCAAGTGGCTATCGAGCATGGAAAACGCGCCCGTTATGGAGGGCGATGCCAGCACGTCGGTGATGCCACCTGCCAGGTGCAGCGTGCGACGCTCGTGCGGGCGGGTGACCCAGTCGAGCTCACGGGGTTTGTCCAGCTTGTAGAAGTAGGCTGTGGATACACCGAGCTCTTCGCTGATGGCTGTGAGATCGGCCACAGTCGGGCGTGACACGCCGCGTTCGACCTGGGACAGAAAGCCCACCGAACGGCCGATGCGCTGTGCCAGCTCGCCCAGTGTCAGGCCCTTGAACTTGCGCAGGTCGCGAATCAGTACTGCCAGGCCTTCGATTTCTTCGTGCACTTTCATGGTTGAATCGCGACTTTCAGACGGGAAATGGATGCCCAGAAAAGTACAGGATTCATTTCACAAAGCAAAATGCTTTGCGGAAGGTGCCTGACGTGAAATGTACGATTGCGGCACCGATCGAGCACCGCGCAGGCGGCGCTCGATCTCACAGGTGCTGAGAACAGCTAACCAGGCCCTCCGTCCTTACCGAACAGCCTCATAGGTCAGGTCCAGGCACTTGCGGGCTTTCTCCACCAGTTCGTCGATCTCTTCGATACTGATCACCAGCGGTGGGGCGATGATCATGGTGTCGCCTACAGCGCGCATGATCAGGCCGTTGTCGAAGCAGTGCTGGCGACAGATCATGCCGACACCTTTGCCTTCATAACGGGCCCGGGTGGCCTTGTCTTTCACCAACTCGATCGCACCGAGCATGCCCAGGCCGCGCACTTCGCCTACCAGCGGGTGGTCGGCCAGTTCGCGCAGGCGTTGTTGCAGATAAGGCGCGGTTTTATCGTGCACCTGCTGGATGATCTGCTCGTCACGCAGGATCCGCAGGTTCTCCAGGCCCACCGCTGCCGCCACAGGGTGGCCGGAATAGGTGAAGCCGTGGTTGAAGTCGCCGCCTTCGCTGATGACCTTGGCCACCTCGTCACGCACAATCACCCCGCCCATGGGGATGTAACCGGAGGTCAGGCCCTTGGCGATGGTCATCAGGTCAGGCTTGAGGTCGTAATAATCGGTGCCGAACCACTCACCGGTACGGCCGAACCCGCAGATCACTTCGTCGGCGACGAAGAGGATGTCGTACCTGGCCAGGATTTCCTTGATCTTCGGCCAATAGGTCTGCGGCGGAATGATCACGCCACCGGCGCCCTGGATCGGCTCGGCGATGAAGGCGGCGACGTTGTCCACGCCAACTTCGAGGATCTTCTTCTCCAGTTGCTCGGCCGCCCACACACCGAAGTCGGCCTCGGTCATGTCGCCGCCTTCGCCAAACCAGTACGGCTGCGGGATGTGCACGACATCCGGGATCACCCCGCCCTGCTGGTGCATGCCACTCATGCCGCCCAAGGCGGCGCCCGCCACGGTAGAGCCGTGGTAGCCGTTGATGCGGCCAATGATGACCTTCTTGTTCTTCTGGCCCTTCAGAGCCCAGTAATGGCGGACCATGCGCAGCACGGTGTCGTTGCCTTCGGAGCCGGAACCGGTGAAGAACACGTGGTTCATGCCTTGCGGGGCCACCTCGGCGATCGCCTTGGCCAGCTCCAGCGCGGGCGGGTGCGCGGTCTGGAAGAACAGGTTGTAGTAAGGCAACTGCTTCATCTGCTGGCTGGCGACATCGGCCAGCTCATCGCGACCATAGCCGACCGCCACGCACCACAGGCCGGCCATGCCATCGAGAATCTTGTTGCCCTCGCTGTCCCACAGGTACACGCCCTTGGCCGAGGTGATGATGCGCGGGCCTTTCTCGGCCAGTTGCCTGACATCGCTGAACGGGGCCAGGTGATGGTCGCGGCTCATGGTTTGCCAGGCAAGGGTCTGCGAATTCTGTTCACTCATTGACTTCACTCCATCAAGTTGCGCAGCCGCGCTGCGAGGGTATTTTTTACAGGTGGGAAAGGCCGCTGCTCAGGCAGACAGCAACAGCCTCTGGCGCAGTACCGAGCGGTGCCGGCAGGCCTTGCCAAAGGACTGGAAGATGGCCAGGTAATGGGGGTTATCCATGACCTGGAACTCGGGGTGCCATTGCACACCCAGGGCAAAACCCTTGCTGTTCTCGACCGAAATCGCTTCCACCAGGCCATCGGGCGCCAGCGCTTCCACCCTCAGCCCGGGGGCCAGTACGTCGATGCCTTGGCCGTGGATGGAATTGACGTCGAATATTGCCGGCAAGCCCATACGGTCGAGCATGCCGCCAGGCTCTACATGCAGGGTGTGGCGCGGCCCATATTGCTTGTCGAGGGGCTCATCCTTGCCTTCGCGGTGGTCCATGAACATGCCGGTCTCGTGGACCTTCTGGTGCAGGGTGCCACCCAGCGCCACGTTCATTTCCTGGAAGCCACGGCAAATGCCGAGTACCGGTACACCGGCGGCGATGGCGGCGCGCATCAGCGGCAACGTGGTGGCATCGCGCAGAGGGTCGTGATGGGTGCCCGCAGCACTGGCCGGGCCGTTGTAGTGGTACGGCTCGATGTTGGACGGCGAACCGGTGAAGATCAGCCCATCCACCACGTCAAGAATATCGGCGCTGTCCATCAACTCACCGAGGCTGGGAATGACGATGGGCAGCCCACACGCCGCCTTGGCTGCCGCGCGCGCGTACTTCTCGCTGATGGTCTGGGTTGCATGCAGCTCAATCATGCTGGTGCATGCGGTAATGCCGATCACGGGCACACGTGGCATATCTTCCTCCGGCAAATCCATATTGCGCGTTGTATTGAAACGGTAGAAAGGGAGGGTGCAGCGTCGCTGTTCCAACCTCGGCACCTACAGGAACCAGCGGTATTCGCGGGCATCGATGTGGTGCATGAAGTCCAGTTGCTCCTGGTATTTGTTTTCGCAATAGACCATCACGAACTCGCTGCCCAGGCCTTCGTTGACCACCGGGTGGTGACGCATGGCGGCCAAGGCGCTGAGGGCATCCTTGGGGAAGTCGATGCCGCTCTGGCGGTTGTCGTTCAGCGGGGCGATGGGCTCCACGCCGCGATCCAGACCATGCTCCATCCCGGTCAAAATGGCCGCCAGTACCAGATACGGGTTGGCGTCGGCGCCAGCGAGGCGGTGCTCGATGCGCAGGTTGCGCGGGTCGGACTCGGGGATGCGGATGCACGCGTCACGGTCTTCGAAACCCCAGCTGGCCTTGCTCGCCGCGTTGACCATGGCGCCATAACGTCGGTAGGCATTGTGGTTGGGGGCAAAGATCGGCATGCAGTGCGGCAGCAGCTCCAGGCAGCCTGCCACCGCATGGCGCAGCTTGCGCTGTTCACTTCCCGCCAGGATGTTATTGCCGGCGGCGTCGTACAGGCTGACGTGCACATGCATGCCGCTGCCTGGCGCGTCCAGGTAGGGCTTGCTCATGAAGCTGGCACGGTAGCCGTGCTTCATCGCGATACCGCGGGTACTGCGGCAGAACAGTGCCGACCAGTCCGCCGCACTGAGGGCATCGTCGCTGTGCGAGAAGTTGATCTCGAACTGGCCCGGGCCCAGCTCTGCGGTGATGACGTTCGCCGGCACGCCCTGCTCGTTGGCGCCATCGACCATCTCGTGCAGGACCGACGAGAAGCGCGACAACCGCTCGATGTGCATGTTCGGCTGATCGTCTTCATCCTCGGTTGCCGTGTCACGTGGGTACTGTGGCAGGCCGTTATCAAGCTTGCGGTCGAACAGGTAGAACTCCAGTTCGAACGCCACCACCGGGCGGATGCCACGCTTGGCCAGACGCTGAAGCACACGCGCCAGCACTTCACGGGGCTCGAATTCGATCGGCTTTGCGGTGCCGTCGGACGTGATCAGCATCTGGGCGATCACTTCCTTCTCCCAACGCACCGGTTTCAGCGTACCCGGCACCAGGCGCCGGGCGGCATCCGGGTCGCCGTCGGCGAAGCAATAGTCACCAATCGGGTAAAGGCCGCCCTGGGTCCCCAGCAGCACGCAGTTTTGCGGCAGCTTCAGTGGCGCACCGGCTGCGACTTTTTCCAGCATGTCCATGGGGTAGCGCTTGCCGTAGAAGTGCCCGGGGATGTCCAGCGCAATCAGGTCGACATAGCGAATTGCCGGGTGTTCTGCTCGGAACGAGCGCACTTCAGCCAGCAGGTCCGGAAAGATGACACTCATCTTCTTATCCTTGTGAGGTGAACGAATTCAATTGAAGACCCAGAGCACACGGGTGGTTCTGTCCGTCAGGTTGGCGTAACGGAACGGCGCATGGGGTTGCAGCTGGAAGCAGTCGTTGGCTTGCAGGGTCACGGCATCGCCCTGGTCCAGCCACACCGTGAGTTCGCCCTCGAGCACGAAACAGCCCTGCTCGGAACGGTCGCTCAAGTACGCCTCCCCACTGGTGGCGCCCGGCTCGAGAAGGCTGTCGAGCATGGAGAAGGCGCCTGCGATGGTCGGCGAAGCCAGCACGTCGGTGATGCCCGACTCCAGGTACAGCGTACGCCGCTCGTTAGGGCGCGTGACCCAGCCAATGCTGCGGGGCTTGCTCAGGTTGTAGAAGTACGCGGTTGATACGCCGAGCGCTTCGCTGATAGCGGTGAGGTCTGCCACGGTCGGGCGCGAAACGCCGCGTTCGACCTGGGAGAGGAAACCCACCGAGCGGTTGATGCGCTCGGCCAGTTCACCCAAGGTCAGGTTCTTGAATTTGCGCAGGTCGTGAATAAGGATCGCGAGGGCTTCAACCTCTTCGTGTCTCTTCATCGTTTCGGACTGCCGTGAAATTTTTAGACTTATTTTTCATGAAAATTTACATGAAAAATTTCACGCGTCAAGCTGAACAATGAAAATGTGCAGCCGCCAACAGAGGGCTTGCTGCGCAGCGTGGCGGATTGCCTGCGGTGGCGCGGGTTTCTTTACAGGCGCTCGGCGAGTAGCCTCGTGGGTGAATCCTCCAGCCCGACCCTGTCCATCGCCATGCCAAACGGTTTCCCTGATTTGCCCTCACTCAATGCGCTACGTGTGTTCGAAGTGGTTGCCCGCCACCTGAACTTTCGCCTGGCCGCCGACGAGCTGGGGGTGACCCAGGCGGCAGTTGCACAACAGATACGCGGGCTGGAAGCGAGCCTGAACCTTCGTTTGTTCGAGCGCCTGCCCCGGGGCCTGGCACTGACCGATGCGGGGCTGGGCTACAGCGGCAGCATTCGCAACGCCTTGGCGATGATCGATGAGGCAACCCGCCTGCTGCGGCCACAAGCGTCTCATCTGACGGTCAGCGTGACACCGACCTTTGCCTCCAAATGGCTCATTCCCCGGCTGGGCCGCTTTGCGCACAGCCATCCGGACATTGATTTACGTGTACTGGCCACAGATCGGCTGTCCCACTTCAATACCGACGGCGTGGATATCGCAGTCCGCTATGGCAAGCCCGACATCGGCGCGGGTTTGAACAGCGAACTGTTGATGGAACAGCGTATCGTCGCCGTGGCCAGCCCAACGTTGTTCGAAGCCAGCAAAGTCCCCACCAGCTTCGAGCAGCTTCAAGCGTTCACCCTGCTTCACGATGCCCATGATTTCTGGCCTCGGTTCCTTGCACAACTGTTCCCGCAACACGGGCAAGCGACTGCCAAAAACCTGCGGTTCAACCAGACTTCATTGGCCATCGATGCGGCCATCAGTGGTCAGGGTATTGCGTTGGCAAGCCTGGCGTTCGTCAGTGATGACCTCGTCGCGGGCAGGCTGACCCAGGTCTTCGCTCAGCAACTCAGGCTCGATAAGTCGTTCTACCTGGTGTGGCCACGAAAGTTGCAGCAGCCGGAGTCGCTAGGCATTGTCCAGCGCTGGTTCAAGCAACAGGCAGGCAATAGTTAATCTACTGCCTTGGTGAAGTTTAGCTGTCTCCCTCGCGGCCACGAATGCTGCTAATTTTAGTGCACCTAAGCATTCAGCCATTAACGTTCCGGAGGCAGCATGTCAGTAGAAAAAGTTGCGATCATCACAGCAGGTGGCAGTGGTATGGGCGCGGCAGCGGCACGGCGCCTGGCCGCTGACGGGTTCAAGGTCGGCATCCTGTCCTCCTCGGGCAAGGGCGAAGCGCTGGCTGCCGAGCTTGGCGGTGTGGGTATAACAGGTAGCAACCAGTCGGTTGAGGACCTGAAACGCCTGGTCGATGCCGTGGTGGAAAAGTGGGGGCGCATCGACGTGCTGGTCAATAGCGCCGGCCATGGTCCGCGCGCGCCAATCCTGGAAATCAGCGACGAAGACTGGCACAAGGGCATGGACACCTATCTGCTCAATGTCATTCGCCCGACTCGCCTGGTGACGCCCTACATGCAGCGCCAGAAAGGGGGCGTGATCATCAACATTTCCACCGCCTGGGCGTTCGAGCCGAGTGAGCTGTTCCCGACGTCTGCAGTGTTCCGTTCGGGCCTGGCCGCATTCACCAAAATCTTCGCCGACCAATTCGCCGGGGACAACGTGAGGATCAACAACGTCCTCCCCGGCTGGATCGACAGCCTGCCGGCCACCGAACAGCGCCGCGACAGCGTGCCGCTCAAACGCTATGGCACCCGCGAGGAAATCGCCGCCACCATCGCGTTTCTCGCCAGCGAAGGCGCTGCCTACATCACCGGGCAGAACATCAAGGTCGATGGCGGCGTGACACGTAGCGTTTGATTGCCCATTGGCCCGCAGGCCGGTCGACTGATCGGGCCAAGGCGTTTACGCTGGCGCTTTCCCACCAGCACGGAAGCGCCAATGACAGAGGCATACCAAGGAAGCTGCTTGTGTGCAGCAGTCTCTTACCTGCTACTCACCCCTCCCAAGGCAGTGACCCACTGCCATTGCAGCCAGTGCCGCAAAAGTCACGGCGCCGCATTCGCTTCGTACGGCAGCATTCCGCGCAGCAGGCTGCGCATACTGCGCGGCGCTTCCAGCATCAAGGCCTTTTCTTCATCACCGACGGTTACGCGCGAGTTCTGCACGGAGTGCGGCTCGACCTTGTTCTGGTCACGCGCCCAAGGTGAGTTTGCCGACTGGATTTCGATAGCACTGGGAACGCTTGATACACCGTTCCTGCCCAGGAAGCAGAAACATGTTCACGTCGACGCTGCTGCCCCTTGGTACTCACCCTGTAACCCTGACTGATCACCCAGCGCAGGCCCGATAGAGCAATCACGGCTAGGCACCTCGGTGCCTGAACAACGGATGCTAGCGCTTACCGCACCTTCCAGAGATTCCGTTCGTTGACTGACTCACAGCACAACCCTAGCTACATGAAACGGTTCGAAACCGTGCTTGCCTACATCGACAGCCACCTCGAAGGCGATCTGTCGGTGAATGCCTTGAGCCGCATCGCCAACTTCTCGGCATTTCACTTCCATCGGCAGTTCACGGCCTACATGGGCGTTCCGGTTTCACGGTATGTGCAACTGATGAGGCTTCGACGCGCAGCGCATCAACTGGTCGCCTCGCCCGCGACGCCCATACTGGAGGCCGCATTCGGCGCCGGCTTCGAAAGCCCCGAAGCCTTTGCCAGAGCGTTCAAGCGCGCCTTCGGCATGGCGCCGAGCGCTTTCGCCAAGGCGCCGAACTGGCAGGCCTGGAGTGCTGTATTCAATGTTCCTCAGCGATCCAGGAGTATCACCATGCAGATCCGTATCGTGAATTTCGCCGAAACCCGCGTGGCCGCGCTCGAACACCAAGGGCCGCCCGGCCTGGTCAGCGAAAGCGTCGCGCGTTTTCGCCAATGGCGCATGCACAGCGGCCAGTCGCCTGTGGCCAGCAGCCGTACCTTCGGTATCCCCTACGACAACCCCGACACCACCCCGGCCCACGCCTTTCGCTTTGCCGTGTGCGGCGAGATAGACGAGGCAGTGCAGCCCAACGATTTCGGGGTGCATGAACGGGTAATACCGGCGGGGCGCTGTGCCGTGATTCGACATACCGGTTCGCCTGACTACATTGGCGAAACTATCTACCCGCTCTACCGTGACTGGCTGCCATCGAGCAACGAAGAACTGCGTGATCATCCGTTGTTCTTTGATTACCTGAGCGTGTATCCAGAAACGCCACTGGAGCAATGGCAGACAGACATCTACGTGCCGCTGAAATAGGCTGAGCCATGGACAGCGGGCGTAGCCAACTTGGCCAGCCCAGACGCATGGCCGGGCAACCGAGCCGGGGATCAGATACGTACCCTGGATGCCTCGCCATGTGTCTGGAGGCGTGTTTGCTTGCGGTAAAAGGCGTGAATAGCCCACACCACCCCTACGAACAACAAGCCTGTTCCAAGCGCTTCCATAGGAGACGGCCAGCGTTGGTTGATGAGCAGGCCCATCGTAGTTGCATAAATGGATCCGCTGGCGATCAATTGCCCGCTCAGCGCCAGCGGTAGACGCCGCGTTGCGATTGACCATGCCCAGGCACCTGCAAGGGTGGCCCCTAACCCCTGAATCAGCCCACAGACGATCAGCGCCTGAGTACCTGCCAATCCGCTCGGATGGCTAGCGAAATGAGACAGTTTCAAGTACAGCCCAATCGGGATGAACGCCAGCATTTCGACACTGCACATGAAGATCAACATGGCTGACCACAACATGGGAGACATGCTTGGGCGTCGAGCCAAAGCACTTTCATTCAATAGACCAAAACCGGTCCAGAATGCGATTGCCAGCAACGATGCAAGCAGCCCAAGCAGTAACGATGCGGTTGGGAGCACTGCCGCCGCACGGCTAGCATCAAACACGCTCAGATTGACCAGGCTGATGCCCAGACCCGCCACCAGCAGTGGCCCGGCAATGGCGCGCCAGGGCACGCTGGCACTGCGCAGGTTGCCGGCAATCGCGAGCACGATCGGTACTGACCCCATCATCACCGGAGGGATCACCGGCCCGGCTGCCAAGACCGCAGTGGTGATCAGGAAGAAGTAGCCAATGTATCCCAAGAAGCCCAGCAGTGCGGCACAGGCCCAGTCAATCAGTCGCAATTGCCGCACTGCGCTACGGTAAACGAACAGCACCAGCAGGCTACCTAACCCGGCAAAGGCATAGCTCACCACCGCCAGGTCAAAAAGGCTGTAGTCACCGACCAGCCCCGGAAAGATGTAGAGCAGTGACCAGGAAAAGGTGGCGGCAATGGCCGCTAACAAGCCCAGGGTCATACGCCCTGCTCCTGCCTCTGGATCCAGCAATGAGCTATTTGTCGGGCAGTGTCGAATACCCGCATGTCCTGGCCCATCGCGCCGCTGACAAAACTGCCCTCCAGCAAGATAAACAGCCCTTGGGCAACTGCGTCGGGGTCGTTTATACCGGCGCTCATGGCCAAGGCAGCAAGGTTTTCGCGTATCCCTTGCTTATGCCGGCTCACTGCCAAATGCACGGGGTGGCTAAACTGGGGGAATTCAGCCGCACTGTTGACGAACAGGCACCCGCGCTCGCTATCTTTTAAAAGAAAGCGTTCATACAGATCGAAAAAAGCGAGCATGCCACTGACCGGCTCAGGATGCCTGGCCAAGGTGCACGCTACCTCTTCACGCCAGCGTCGGTCACGCTCCTCAAGGCACGCCACTATCAGCGCATCCTTGGAGGGGAAATGGCTGTAGAGCGTCATTTTGGTAACACCCGCCATCGCGGCAATGGCCGTTACCCCCGTCACGTATACACCTTGCAACAGAAACAGCTTCAGCGCGGCATCAATCAAACGCTCACGGGTATTGTCCAATTCAAGGCACTCCGGCAAAGGGACGGAGCTGACTATACTGACCGGTAAGATTCAGGCCGCATCCAGATACGACCTGAAGCATGGCCGCTACGACACAGAGCGCAGCAGCAAAATGCAGGCCTGGCCAATCAGAGACTTGCTACGCCAGCTAAGCGCCCCCTGTACTTGGGATGCGAATCGGGGCTGTGTGGCTGATCGTGCCGTCTACCCGCTTGCGAAACACCGCTTGGCCCAACGTGTCTTGGGCATGCCGGTGGCAACTGTGTTTACCGAGATCGATCCCCACCCGTGCTGACTCGCTCGTGATGATGGCCTCCAAAACAAAACACCCTGCGAAAGCTTAGCCCTCGCAGGGTGTGGGGGTGACCCATTCATTTAGCCCGGCCTACGCTCGGCTTTCGTGCACGCTAAAGCCGGTACGGCATGGATGCGGTCAAATCATCGATCATTTTTTGAAGAAGACCCGACAGCGTTGCTGAGGCCTTTCGAATTATGATCGCCTGGCGTCGTTCGAGAGATGGCCGTGGACTTGGCCAAACCGCGAGTGTCCTTGGAGTGAGCGACACCCGAGGTGGTGGTGCCGTGACCGTTGTCGCTGTTGCGCGAGCTTCCGTAATGATTGCCGCTTACCCCATGATCGCGTGTCGCCTTTCCAGCGTGATCACTTCCAAGGCCCTTCCCGCTTCCACTATGCCCTCCCATGCCACCGCCATGTCCGGCGCCGTTTCCACCGCCATGTCCGCCGCCACCGCCATGACCACCGCCGCCGCCGCCACCGCCACCCTTGGCATAGGCGGAACTGATCGGGGAGATATCGGCGGGCAAGAATGCCGTCATCCCGAGTGCCAATGCACAAGCAAAGACAGCAACCAAAGGTTTTCTCATTTTTGTTCGGCTCCGGAGGCGCGAGTGGGTAGCTAAAGTGCGGATTGGACCTGACACAGACACCAAAGTTCTCGCATTCCGACAGACTGCCAGGGAAACGCCGATCACGTTTTCCCGAGCGCGTAATGAGCAACATCTCGACCGCGCCTGGCCCATTTTTCGGCCGATAGCGCAGCGTTCAACAACTACCGGCGCCCCATCCACAGGTTCGACAGCGCAAACAACGTGGTCCGTTGTGCAGTGTTCTTGACCAAGCCACGAAAGCGAGCCTTCACATAACCGAACTGGCGCTTGAGCGGACGACTGTGTCAGCACAGGTAGTCTGCCCCGTCCTGACGTGTTCGGAGAATCCTCGGCCAACCAAGCAGGGCCGAGCCCGCCAGTGCTAACAGCCCTTGAGGTTCCGCCTTGCTATTGGCGTACCCCACCGTCAGGATGGATGCTTCATCAGGCTTAAGGAGAGAGCCGTGTTTCCCATGAACGTGTGGTTCGCCTATACCGCCGCCTGCGTGCTGCTGGTGCTGGCACCGGGCCCTGACAACGTGTTGGCCATTGGCCGCGGTCTCAGCCAGGGTAAAGTCGCAGCGGCCGTATCCGGCATGGCGTCAGGAGCAGGCATTTTGTTTCACGTTGCAGCCGCTTCGTTAGGCTTGACCCTACTGATGCAAACCTCGGTGCTCGCATTTTGGGTGATCAAGCTCATGGGTGCCGGCTATCTGCTCTGGCTAGGGATCAAGGTGCTGCGCGCTCGTAACCTCATAAGCTTTCAGCCGGCCTCCAGGCAATCGCTGCCCAGCATTTTTCTGACCGGTCTGCTTTCGGCTGCGCTCAACCCCAAGCCCGGTTTGTTCGTGCTGGCGTTCATTCCCCAGTTCGTCGACCCCGCACGCGGGTCGGTCAGCGTGCAGATGTTGGTTTACGGCGTGTGGTTCGCTGCACTCACGGCATTGGGGTTTGCCTTGATGGGTATTTTCGCCACGGGACTGTCTCGCTACCTGTACCGGCGGCCACGGCTGGTGAATGGGCTGAACGTGGGCGCAGGCCTCACCTTCGTTGCCTCTGGCGTCTCGATTGCGACGTTGGGCCAGAGATAGCAAGCAGGAGAAAGCGGCGGGGCTGCGTATGAGCCCCTCGTTTCATCACGATGCTGAAGCCTCATCGGCCAGCTTCGCATGGGTGTTGAGCTCCTCGGCGATGAAGGCCGAAATCATCGCCCGATAGACTTGCTCCACCACCTCAGCTGAGGCACCGGTTTCGTCAGCCATCTCACGAACCTTCTTGATCACTTGCTCGACCCGAGCGGGTGCACGCACATCATCGGTGGTTTTCTTGAAACCCGCTGCTTGCGTCACGAGCCTTCCACGTTTGGCGAGAAGCGAAACGAGGCTGCGGTCGATTTCATCGATCCGTTGACGGACTTCGTCCAGAGAGGTGCAAAGTACATCCATTTGCTTGACTTCCTTTTCATGAGCCTGCGATGGATTGGAGCAGGCTGTCCTGGGTGATCGGGGCGTGCAGTGTAGCTTCTATGTTAGGTTCGCTTCACGCTCCTCAGAGGGGTGTAACGCCGCAGGGATATCCCAGTCCATTTCGAATAACCAGCTCACGCCTGCGTGGCACAGATCGTGAAAATGCAGATCGTCTATGCCAACCATCTTTCGCCCTGGCTTGAGCAGCCTGCTGGCGGGCGAATGTCTGGGACCTTTGGTAGACTAGGACACCCTTTTTCTTGAGGCGGATCTGGACGGTATAGCTAACCATTCCATCGGCCTTTTTCCTTGCTCTGATCGTTGCCATGATTTCCGGTGGTACGAGTGTGTTTGGCGGCGGTAGCCCGCACCACTGTCAAACCCAACACGCCCCCGGAAAATGGTACATAAATGCGTAGCCCAGAATGCCCCTAGAATCAGCTTCAAAGCCACAAACCACGCGCCCTGAGCCGTCACGCCGCTTCAGCGTTGCACCTATGATGGATCGTGTCGATTAACTGAGGCGGACCAGCATTTACGGGACCTAAAGGCATGCTCCGTTTTTGCTGTAGCAAAAATTAAGCAAGGGCGACGGGATAGCCACATAAATGGCTATTTTTTGGGCGGGAAAAAGGTGGCACTCCGGTCTGGCACTGCCGGTACTTCTCATCGGCAACAGCGCATGAAAATTCGACCCCAGAGCCGAGAACTATACAGCGTTGATGGCTTAATGCTATTAGATACCGTCCACTACATGAGGGATCGTTATGAGTGATTGGTACGTACTGAATACCGCAAGGGTCTGGGTAGCAGCAGTGATCCATCAGGGTAAAAGGGTTCTTTCGTTGCAAGATGAAACCTTGATAGGTCGCCGCCAGGCTGAAATCGACTTTACCCATGTTGAAGATCACCTGTTCGTGACCACAGTGCATAAATCCGTAGAGTGGCTTGTAGAAGCTCATAAGCGGAACCTGATAGATCCCGACATCACCTCATCCTTCATTACTGCCGCTGACAAGGCCCGCGTCGTAAGGAACATCCGGGAGCACCATCTCGAGTACCTGAACGGCGGAGGTAAACAGCGCTCACAGGATGTCATCATTCTTGAGTTGAATGATGGGGAAATGACAGCGGCGGTCGATGCATCCTCAGTAATTATCACCGATGAAGGTCGTCTGATAGGTGGACGTATCAACGTTCAACGGTTGATGCGCGAGGCAATTTCTCTTGATCCAGCGCTGCTTGAACACCTGAACGCAGTCATGCAACGCGAAAGCCGATAGCTCGCGATTGACTTAGTGGCCCTATCCGTGGATGGGGCCACTCACCGTGGCGTTTTGATTACTCGATGCCCTCCAGCCTATTGAGCCGTTCATCCTGCCTGGCCAAGACAGAACGCAGGTAGGCAGTCTCAAACACCAGGCACTGGTCGTAGCGTAGCCCAAGCCGGGTGCCGTTCTGGACCTGCTCCTCATAATCCTCCTGGACCACCTCCATCACCGGCACCGAGAAAGTGACCTGCTCACCGTCTCGCATGACCTCATGGCCAGCCTCATCGAAGACCGGCATATCTCGGAAGACGGGCTTCTGAGTTTGGACGGTGCTGACGACCTGGGTTGCCACGCCATCAATCAGCTCGATGGTGCGGTGCTCCTCTGCCACGAGTTGCATCACCTGGCGCTCAACGCTTCGCTGCCGCGTCTCTACTCGGAAAACCGGATCTTCGCACCAAAGCGCGTAGCGGGTCGGGTCCAGCCCAGCATCCAGGAATGACCGCTGCACCTCCTGAGCAACATAGCCAGCATGCAAGCGCGCTTGGTTCCCGCCCTTCTCCTCCACCATATCGATGAACTGGTAAATGAGCGGCTGCACACCAGACCAGGCCTTCAGCTCTGCATCATTCAGCAGGCTCCGGACCTCTTTCAGGCGGCCGTCCGAGGTGCTGATCGAGCCGGTTGCCGCGTAGATCACGCTTGGCCGGAACGAAGCCTTGCCAATGGAATAAGCGTTGTCCAGGGTCGGGAACAGCGCAGCACTGTCGACCCGGTACCGAGACGCGCCGTTGGCCAGCAGTGCAAGCGTGTCAGAGGTGTGCGTGTAGCTCATGCCGCCGGCCTGATTCGAACCTGGCCGAGCGAAGAACAGGTTCCCTGAGGCATCGGCAGGAGAGCGGAAGGTCGCGCCAACGCCTACCGAGTTTTCCACTACCAAGTCATCGGCCAGGGCATGTGCAGCGGCTTCACCACCAAAATCGTTGGTCCGCACATGCAAGGTGCCCTTGATCTTGCTGGGCAGGATGTTCACGCCCAGGGCGAAGTCATTCAGGCGACCTGACATCAGCGGTAGGGTGCCGTCTGGCCCGAGGCAGAAAACATTGGTGAGCGAAGACCCGCCTATGGTATTGCCCGCCCCGTGGCCGATCAGGATGCAGCCGTTGAGGTCGGTATAGTCGTAGCCGGCGAACGAGCCCATCAGGGTGTTTCGCGTACCGCGCACGGCTGATCCGCCCGCGTTGTGCCCGAACAAGGCGTTGCGCTCGCCCTCCTGCCAGGCGTTGCCAGCGAATGAGCCTGCGGCCACGGAGTCCTTGTGGAACACCCCGTCGCGGAAAGTATCCGTTCCGAGGGCGACCAGGTTGGAAACCGAATAGGTGCCGGCCGCGGCCCGGTAACCGACAGCCACCACGTTGGTGGCCATCACCGTGCCGTTCAGAGCGTTACGACCAACCGCGACGCTTCGGCCGCAGTCCGTCGGCTGCGTGGCGAAACCAGTGAAGGCAGCAATCTTGGCGCCGATGCCAGGGTTTCGCGTTTCCATGCCCTGATAGTTCCAGCCAACCTGCCCCGGCACATAGCCACCGGCATTGGTCCACCATTCATGGTTATCGGCAAGCGGGTTGTTGCTGCCGAGCCACTGGCACGCAATGGTGCCAAGCGCTGCAGTTCGCTCAAGGAACCGGGTGTACATGAAAGTGCCGTTGCCGAAACCGTCGATACGGTCGACTTGCTGAATTTGTTTCGGGCCAAGGGTGCCGACGAAGGTGGAGCGGTTGCGGATGCCGGTGTGCTTGCCGCCTGGGGAAATGCTGATCGACAGGTTGTCGCCAGCGGTTGGCGAACCCACCTGGCCAGCATACGAATCCGGGATCATCTGCAGGCTGGTCCGGTAAACGTCATACACCAGATCGGCGCCGGCCAAAGCCACCCCGCCAATCTTCACCTGGCCAGGGCCTGACGTAGGTTTGGTGAACACGTAACCCGGATCGATCACGAACACTGCGTCCTTCGGCAAGCGCACCACATCCGCCGCAGCCTCGGTCAGCGCGTATGCCGCCGTATCGTTGGTCACACCATCCCCAGTTGCGCCGTAATCGAATGGCGACTGGTGGATCTCGCGCAGCTTGGACTGGAACGTCCTGGCCACAGCGCCTGCCCCGAGCTGGATGAAGTAGCCGAAGCCACCAGTTGCGCCGGCCAACAGCTTTTCCGCGTACTCAATGGCTGCCCTGTACCAATAGGCGGTGTAAGTCACCACCCATCCTTTATTGGTCGCGTCCCCATCCGACTGAGGATCGCCCACGTTTGCAATACGGCGGCCCTCTGCATCGTAGTAGTTCTTGCCAATTGGCCGGACCAGTGCCCTCGACAGCCAGGAGAATGACTGCTGAATCAGCATGGTCAGGTAGTCGAAGACGTCTTCGTGGATCTGCGCGAAGAAGCGGCCTTGGTTGCGCAGGTCGGTTTCCTGAACGGCCGCCAGGATGCGGGAGATGATCACCTTCTGCCCCACGGGAAGCGCGGCCGCAGGGGTGACCGTGCCGCCCTCAAGGTTACCGGCCCCGGTCACGGTGTAGTCAGTGCCAAGCACCAGTACAGTGCTGTTGTCCTGAGCATCGATCTTCGTGACGGTCAGGTCGGTGTCGTCGAAAAATCGGAACGGCACGGGCCAGGAAGCCAGACCGCCAGTGCCATCGTAGGAAACCTCATTGGTCGTGGTCGATACGGTCAATTTTCTTTGCTCCAGAAACGCGAAAGCCCCGCACTTGGCGGGGCTCTCTAAGGGGGATGGTTGTCGGGTGGCTTGGTTAAAGGGCGGCGATCAGCAGGGCTGCGCCGGATAGGGATAGAAAAATGAAAGCGCCAGCGGCGATAAGGCAGCCGGCGACGTTTGCGGCTCGACTGGTCATCACAGGAACTTGTCCCAAGGGATGTTGCCCGCTGCGTAACCAACAGCGATGACAAGCGCGACGATCCAGATCGCCACAAAGCGCCAGGACGACAGGCTTTCGGACATGATTCGTACCTCTCGAATGATTTTGCTAACATGCAATTACGTTCTCCTCATGGGCTCTCATGGGGTGGAAACAAAAAGCCCCGGGCGTTGCGAGCGCCTGGGGCTTTTGCTTTTGGGGTTGTCTCTACCTTGAAGTGTGACAAAACCGATTTGCCCCGAATTCCGGGCATGAAAAAGCCCGCCGAAGCGGGCTTGGTGATCAGTTGCCGGCGGCGGCCCCGAGGTCTGGGGACCTGGATGGCCCGGTCTCCCCTGGCTCCCACCAATAGCTTTGGCCAAACTCACGCTGGGCCCGGCGCTGCATACGGCTGAGGTACCCCGGCGAGAAGTACTCCTGCAACTGGTGGAAGATCATGTGGTCGGTGGCAGCCTTCGTGTACCAGAGATTGGCCCCGGGCAGATGGCCCTTACCCAACTGGATCAGCCGGGCCCCGATTACATCTGCGTCGCGGTCTCCCAGTGCTGCATCGGCAGTGACTCCGCGCAGGTTGAGCAGCGTTTCAAGATCACCGGCCAGTGGGCCGCCAAACGCTGCAAGAGCGGACGTGCCACCCTGGGTGGTATTGGAGAAAAGGAAGTCGCCGTACAGCGAAAGCGCGCCGCCCTTGAGCAAAGCTGCCAGCCCAAACCGAAGTCCAGGCACGCCGCCGAGGCCGTCATCCAGCATGTTTTTCGGGTCGCGTCCCGATGCTATTTCATTCAGTTGCATTGCCATGGCGCCAAGCACTGTAGCGCTGGCGAAGAGAGCCGAGAAATACCCAGCCTTGCCCCAGCCTGTCTGCTGAGCCATTGCGCGGCGCCAGTGCTTCGAGATCATCGATACCGGGAAAGACTTGAACTGCCAGAAGCTACGCATGATTTCGCCGCTCCAAGTGCCGCGCTGGTTGTTCCCATGCATGAACGCTTTTTCGCGAGCGCCTGGCGCTGGGATCGCCATGTTCGTTTCGTCCAGCACCATGCCCAGCAGCCGGGTGGCTGCCTGCTCCCGAAGGCGCGTAGGGGAAACCCCTACCTGCTTCGCCAAAGGAGTAAGGGTGGCATCGGATACCCGGTAGATACTTCCAGGGGTCAGCACCTGGTCGCCGGCACCGCGCCAGTCTTCCGGCTGGGCAAGGCGCCATACCGACCAATCCTGATCGGTGATACCGCGCTGCTGCATCAGCTTGCGATCTCCCTCTTCCAGGGATTTGAGAGAATCGAACCGACGCGTGAGGTCACCGGTAACATCCATCATGGTGGCGCCGAACGCCCGGCGGTTGCCGGCATCAATAGCGTTCATGCCGGAAAGCTGCATTACCTTTGTGGCAGCAGCCTGGGACCATTTCGCCGCGCGTCCGGCGATCTCGGCATCAGTGCCCAGCCCGTCCTCACCCCAACGCGCCAGGCTGCCGATCAGTTGGTCGATGCCAAGGCCGGCGCGCATGGCCAGCCGACGGTGGCTGGCGTCAGCAGGATTAAGCATGCGCAACTCGTTGCTCAGCACCTGCATTACGGGCATGCCATTCATTTTGGCTACCAGCGCCAGCGTGCCCTGGTCGCTGAGGCCGGTGATCACCGCCGACCCAAGCTTGCCCGCCACGTTGGTCGCCCTGTAGGTATCGAAAGCATTGGCCAGCGCAGCGGATGCTGCCGGCTCACGGGTACCGGCCACCTCGGTGTAAAGGCGCTCCAGACGGTTCACGCGTTTCTCGATCTTGGCCTTTGCCTCGGGCTTGGCCTGGATCATCTGCTTGGCGGCCGTCTCGGTGTGGTACCGCATGGCGTGATTAGGATTCGGGCCCATGGCCTCGATCAGCGCGATATCGCGGGCAGCGCGGTCGATGTGGCCAAACATCAGGTCCATCAGGCCTTTGTCACCGTACTTGGCCTGGGCGGCCAGGTAGGCATCAGCGTCCCGGTAGTGGATCTGGCGCGACTCGCTGCCGCGGTTGGCGCGTGCGCCATTGCCCATGGGGCGTCCTGGTTCCAGCTTGTTAACCCCGCCGGTGGCCACAGTCTCCCAAGCGTTGGTGAAGAAGTCTGCCAGCTCGGCATCGTTCATCCTGGTGCCGTCTGCCTTGAAGTACTTGGACCGGTTCGCCCATTGGACATGGTCTGCAATCCACTGATCCTTGGCCCGGGCCACCTTCAGCTGACTGTGGCTGCGCGGGATCGCCCAATCATCGAGGTAGCCGACATCTCCGCCCGCACGGTTGAAGCGCTCGCGCAGGCGGTTGGCCACATCGGCGAATTGCTTGGCGCCGGTCTTTGCCTCCGGCACGCCGCTGTCTTGGCCGTGTAGCTCCTGCACTAGGGCGCGTGCCTTGGCCTCATCGGCGAACAGCCCTAGGAACTTGCCACGCGTCATGTCGATGGCTTCGAGCATGGTGGACATGGCCTCGTCCCTGATAGCGCGACTGGCCGACTCGATCGACATAATGCCCGGGTAGTCCGAGGCGAAGGCCAGAAGGCGGTCCAGGCCCTTGAGTGGGTCGTCCGGGAACTGGGCCATTACGTTCTGCACGCGGTCGTGCGCCAGAATGGTCAGGGCAACCCGTTGCTTCTTCTTGGCGGCCTCGGCCTGCAGCTCTTTGGCGGCGGCATTGGCCGCTTCAGTCAGCCGGTCGGACGAGGTCTTCATCTGCCAGCCCTGTGGGTCGCGCTGCGCCAGTTGCCGCATATTGCGGCTTATCCGCGCCTCGATGTCCTGGATCTGCGGCTGAGTGAGTGCACGGCCTATGGCCTGCTGAACCGCCTGGATACATTGCTGTTTCATCAGTTACCGAACCTCAGCGCGCACAAGGCGGCAGCAAGGAAGCCTTTGGAGTCGTTGGCGGCCTGGACAATCTCGGCGTCTGCTTCGGCCAGGAGCTCGCGGGCGGAGACAGTGACGGGGGTGCCGTCCTCGTTGATAGCGCCAGTCGGCACCTGCAGGTCGCGCTCGCCAGCGGCTACAGCGTCGAGCAGTGCAGGCAACGCCGGGTCGATACCTGCTACAGCGTCAGCACCTTGGGTGCCGACTGTTACGGTTTCGGTCGCCGGTGTTCCGCTTTCCGGCGCAGTCGTTACGCCCCGCGTTGCATCTGTTTCACCTGTGGGAGCGGAGCCGCCATTTTCACCCTGTTGATTTGCCTGTGGGGCCCGTGGTTGCTGGGTTTCGCCTGTAGGAGCAGAGTCGCCTGTCGGGGTGCGTGGCTCGGCCTGGGTTACAGGCTCTTCGATCAGCTGTCGGCTCTCGCGCAGCATGCGCTGGATGTCTTCGGCCGCCAGCCTGTTCAGGGCCATGCCGTGGTCAGGGGCAACACTGCTGGCCAGGGCCGAACGCTTGAAGGCGCTGCCAATCTGCTCAGCGCGCTGGTCCACCTGATTCTGCAGCCGTGCCGGAGTTTCGCCGCGATCCATGGCCGCCAGGTCAGCTTTGGCACGCTCAGAAGCGCGGTTACCTTCAAGCTGCTGGTTCAGCTCATCGATGCGCGCCTGAGTTGCCGAGCGCTGTTCATCAATGGCCTGGCGCTGCTGGGCAATGCTGTCGCGGGCAGCTCGCTCGGCCTGCTTGCGAGTCATGCGCTGTTGCTGAAAGTCTTTGGCCGCCTGCCGGTAGGTATTCCCAGCGGCTTCGTGCGCCTGCTCAAGATCACCAAGGCTCCGACGCAGGTTTGAGACTTCGGCCCGGATATCGCGAACATTTGGCAGGCCTGCGGCCGCCAAAGGCTCAAGCTCTGCCCGGGCGGTAGCGAAGACCTCTTGCTGCGCCTGGTCACGCACCACGGTTTCCTCGGGCCCAACGCGATTGGAGCGAATGAACGCGGTGTCATCCATAAGGCCGCTGATGTTGACCGGCTCGCCGCGGCTCATCTGATCAAGTGCCAAGTCCAGCGCGCTCTGGTGTGCAGCGCTCGACTTAGCGTTAACGGGCGCACCAGGCGCGGTACCGTGCTGGGCGTGCAGCCCATTGTTTCCGGCAAGCGCGGCGTCGACGGTTTCAGGGGATGCTGCTGGCGCGCCTGACATAGCCCGGCCAAGCCCCCAAAATGCGCCACCAAGCAAGCCATCGATGGCCATGGCCTGGGCATCCAGCGCGCGATACTGCTGCGCCTGCTGGGTGTAGCCATTGCTCTCCAGTACCTGGCCAACACCGCCGCGTGCCACAGCACCGAGCGCAACGTTGGCGCCGGCTGTTGCGGCAAGGTCTGCAACTGGCTGGGCCAGCAGACGGGCCGCCGGCAGAAAAGCGCCGGCTGCCAGTGTTGTGCCCTCGATCACGCCAGCAAGTGCTGCGGTCTTCGGGTCTACGCCCTCCCCGCGCAGTTCGCTGAAGCGCTGCTCCCCCATGGATAGACCGACGCCGCCAGCTGCAACAGGCAAGCCGCCGGATGCTGCGCCGAACGCGAAGCGGGTACCAACGTCGCCCAGGCCGAACAGGATCTGCGCGGCCGTGCCATTGGTCTGTGCGTCTGGCCGCAAGCGCTCGGTCACTGCCAGGCGCTGCTGGCCAATGGCGGCGCGGCGGGCGATCTCTTCTTCATCGGTTGGCACATCGAACAGAATGGCCTGGTCTGGGTCGTTGCCGTACTGGGCTGCCTGCAGGGCCAGTTGGGTTGCGCCCTGGGCGATGCCGCTGAACAGCGCGGTACCGGAACCATCCCAGAAGCTTGGCTCGGGCGGGGTCAGGGCAGGATTTGCCAGGGCATCCTGCTCGAGCGCCAGCTGATCGTTGAAGGCGAGGTCGGTGACAAAGCTCACTGGCCACCCCCATTCACATTGATCATGAGCGGCTTACCATCAGCACCGTACTTGTACTGGTTGCCCTGCATGACGTAATAGACACCATCACGGGCCTGGCGGAGCGTCAGCGCGCTGGCCGTGGCTACATCCTGATCGCTCATGCCCTGGGCCTTCATCGTCTGAACCAGTGCTTGCTGGGCCGCGTTCTTGAAGGTGTCGGAAGGCATCCCCCATGGCGCAATCGTGGACGAGCCGTTGAAATCAACCACATCGCCCACAGTGGCCTTGATAGCCTTCTTCATGAGCGCATTGTTGACCTCGCCCGACACGTCGCCAGCCTCAGCCGCAGCGCCGGTGTAGTAGGACTTCACGGCTTGGGCCGCCAGTGAGTAGGACTGCGGCTGGCCAGCGAACACTGTGCCGAGCTGCTTGCCCAACGCCAGATCGAAGTCGGCCTGCTTGGGAATCGGGAACTTGCCACCGCCATCCTGTCCTTTCTGAGCCTTGGACTTGTTCAGGATCGACTCTCCCAGGGCCATGGTCTTGGCCACATCGCCGCTGCTCACAACGTCGTCGGGACGGAACCAGTGGGTGCCTGTGGTTAGGGAGCGCTGCTTACCCGCCAGAACGCCAGTCAGCGCGCGGACAGGCGAATCTGGCGCGATCTGTTGCATGGCGCCGACATATGCCTGGTCATCGCCCATGGCGGCGTGAAGCTTGCCGAACAACTGCGACTGCTGGTCAGGGCTCATCTGTTCGAGCTGGGCCGACAGCGCTTTGGCTTCTTGTGGCAACAAAGGCTTCATGGCGACAGTTGGCCCGAACTTCTGCCGCATACCTTGGATGGCCGATACGCGGTCGCCCAGAACAGCAGGCAGGTTGTCCGAGTTGAGGTCGATAGGCTCGACGCCGCCGCCAAGCCGCTGCTGGAAGTAGTCGAGGGGTGCTTCTGCCATCATCTTGGCGTTTGTCTCGATGGCACGCCCCAGGCGATTCAGGTTGTTGGCCTGTGCCACGGTACCGCCATTGTTCTGCAGTTCGGCTTGCAGCTTGTTGAAGTAGGCTGCCTGCTGGTCGATAGGCTGGCGCAGAACCTGCTGGGTGGCCACCTCCTGTTTGCGGAGCTCGTTGAATTCGGCCGCCGCCGGCGTACCTTTGACCTGATTCGCCCAGTTCGACCACATCTCATCGGTAGCCGGAATGCCACTGGCGATCTGGGTGTTGATCTTGCCAAGCGCACGCTCGCCACGGGCCTCGGCGCGTAGTTGGGCCATCTCCGCTTTTTGTTGCAGGCGCTCGACCTTGCCATCGATCGAGCTGCCCACCTGGGTGAGGTCGTCAGCTGTCAGGTACTGCTGGTACTGCTTCAGGGCGGCCTGGGCTTTATACGGATCCTGCGAGGCCTGGCGCTTCAGGATGTCCGAGTACATGTCGCTGGTGGCCTTGGTACGGTTGGCCTCCAGCACCTCGGGCGCCCAACCATTTCGCTGGGCCTGCAGTTGCAGGATGCCGTCGATCCTACCGTGGCTTTCTGCAATGGCCTTGGGGTCGTTGTAGTTCAGTGCCGCCGTGTTGAGCGCGGTGGCGATGGCAGCCTTATCGACCTGGTTCTTGTATTCCTGCTGCTCGCCGAACTCATAGCTACCCAGTTTCCCCTGCAGTTGGGAGCGCCGCTGCAGTGCCGCCTGGGTGAACATCTGCCGCTGCTGCTCGTTGGCCAGCCCGCTGGCAATGGACTCGCGCTGCTGGTCGAACTGATCCAGCGTGGTCTTCGTCACATTGAGCGCAGCCTGACCCTTCTTGGTGAAAGCACCTGTTTCCGGGTTGAAAATCGCTTCGTTCTGCCAGGTGCCAAGCTGGTTGTCGGCGTTGAGCACGGCAGTCTGGTTGGCCTCGCGCGTTTCACGCTGGTGAATGTCGGCCAAGTCTCCGGCCAAGCTAGACAGGCCTCGAGCCAAGCCCGACGCATCGACAGATGCCTCGGCCACACGCGGGGCGCCCGTGACCTCTGGGCCAACCCGGCGCTGGTACTGCGGAATTCTTGCAGCCATGGTCAACCCCTGCTGTACATGTTGGCGGCCTGGCCGCCGCCGGTGAGAAGCGAGCCGAAGGCGTTCAGGCGGCGGGTGCGGAACTCGGCCTTGGCCTGCTTGATGCCCTCGTTCCCCTGATCGACCAGGCCCATTGCCTGGTTGAAAGCGTTGCGGCGCAGCTGATCGGCGTCCTGTCGGGCGAGGTCAATGGTGTCCTGCTCGATCCGGCCGGCAGACCCTTGGCCAACAACCACACCGTTGGCAGCGAAGCCCGTGCGCTGGCTGGCGGCCGTCTGCCTGCCCTGCTCGTTGGCCATGTCGGCGGCGAAATCGCCCTGGTTGATGGTGTCGCGTGCCTGGTCATTCAGGTAACGCTGCTGGCGATTGGCGGCCTTCACCGCTTCCTTACCCTGCTGGATCTGGGAATACGCGCCGAGTATCCCGCCGCCGGCGGCCGCTGCCGGGCCAAGGGCTGGTGCTGCTGCGCCCATTACAACCCCCTCAAAGTCATTGGATGGAACAACTCGCCACGGGCCCCGTAGGGGATGGCGGCGTGCATTTCGAAGCCGAGCCAGCGCAGCCAGCGCAAGGCCTTGACGTAGCGGGCATCGGTGTAATTGATCAGCACCTGGTGGCGCTTGCGCATGGCGGCGACCTCGCGGTCACACTCGACCAGGAAAGCCCGGCGGTGTTTGGCGATCTCGGTGGTACTGATCAGCCACGGCACGCCGATACGGTCGTCGTGCTTGATGTCGCCGAACATGGCCACCACCCGGCCGCCGACGACGAAGGCGCGCGGGTTGATGCTCCGGGCCACCGAGTCGCGCAGCTCCTGCTCGACGGTCAGGCCGCGCAGGCATTCAAACTCCAGGCGGTCCTGCATCCGTGCGTTCGCCACCGTCATGGCGATCAGCCGGTCATCAACCGGCAACATTTCACCCACCGGCCTGGACATTGAGCATTACCCCCAGAATGGTGAGCGGAAGCGGGTCGCTTTGGCGGATGAAGATGCGCCCAAAGTTGTCCCAGCGCCCCGGGATGGAGATCTCGGCCCGGCCAGTCAGCAGGTCGATCGGCTGCGTGTAGTTTTCGGTGCTGCGCTGCTTGAACTCTTTCAGGTGGTCTGGATCGGTACCGGCGAAGATTCCGCGGCTTTCCTGACAGATGACCGTGACTTCGTTGACCCGCTTGCGGTTACCGAGGAATGCTTGGTTGTTCTGCAGCGTGACGTCGAGCGTTTCGAAATCCGCCTCGATTGGCAGGCCGATATGGGCAACCAGCGCAACCTGGTCGGTGACGACCTCGCCACCAGAGACAACGACCTGCGGCAGCACGTTGCCGTCAGCAAGGATCGACACCGTCTTCCCTTCCAGGTGGCTTGCGCCAGCGAAGATGGACTTGGCCCAGCCCCACCGGCCGGTGCTGATGCCGCGCAGCGATTCAGGAACGATGGTCTGGGGAATGACCATGACCGTATTGGTGTCCAGCACCTCGGTGATAACCAGGTGCAGGATCTCCCCGTCGGCTCCGTACATGACAAGGGTTTCCCCGGGTTCAACGGAGTCGAGGGGGATACGGATGGTTCCGCCATCCACCAGCACCAGGATCACCGCGTTCTCTTCTGGCACGTACGAGAAGACGGCAGCCGAAGAGGTCAACTTGATCGGGTTGGGGTATTTCCAGTCCGTGCCCTCGGTCAGAACTGCCGTACCGCTGACCCTGCCGTCGTAGCTCAGGCCGCAGTCAACGAAGAACGAACGATCGTAGACAGTCTGGTCGCTTCCGTACTGGGTCAGCTGGCGCGAGGCCATGCGCTCGATGTAGCGTCGTGGCGTGCCATTGATGGTCCGCTGCACGACCAGGTACAGCGCGTCCTCGTCACCCTCCGGAACGCTGGCGACGGCCTCAACAAGCCCGTCCGTGTCATGGCGATGCCATGCGTATACCTGCTGGTCAGGCAGGAAGGTGAACCCCAGAAGCACACCATCGTTGCGCACCATCCACAGCACGCCGTTCGGCGACAGGGCAAACGCCTGGTCCTGGATGGTGAAGCCGCGCAGCAGGTGCGACGAGAGCACGCTTACGTCCTGAGGCTGGAAGCCGTCCGAAACGTAGTTGTAGGCCAGCGTCGACAGCTTTCCGCCACGGGCCTGGATGTACAGCGCCGTGTTGGCATAGATGGCCGGGATCACGTTGCTAGAACCGAAGTAGCTCTGCTCGACTGCCGACACGTTGGCCGGGGTGATGCCGGAATCGCTTGAGCCGGTAATGGCGATCTCGGCGCCTGAAGTCATGGCCAGCAGCTCGCGCAGGGAAACCAGGTGCCGAATCTGGTTGACCTGCCGGCTGGCAATGACGAACTCGATACCGTCGTCATCCTTGCTCGGGTCGGAGTAGCCGAAGTTGTGGAAGTCGCCGGTACGGCTCAACCAGACGGTTTGCGGGTTGGCGTTGCTGGCAGCGAAGGCCATGCGCTGCTGGTAATAGCCAACCACCGATGGGTTGTTGCCATCAGCAAACGGGTTGTAGCCAATTGGCACGGTGTTGTCGGTTTCGGGCGTGATGTTGATGTCGGTGAAGGTGGTACCGGTAGCCTGCCCGATGAACCCGAACACGCCAGACGACTTGTTCTTGTACACGTTGTAGTGGTCGGCGCCGGCGACAGCCGACCAGGACAGGGTCGCCCCGGGCTTGTTGTCCCAGCTGTTGACGGTCGCGGTGTTGCTGGCCCAGGACTCGACGGAACCTTCCGATATGCCGCTGACGGCGGTGACCTTGTACTGATACTCGGTGGTGTCGTCGGTGCCACCGGAACGGGGCGATGCGGACAGCCCGGTGGGTGCCGCAATGCCAGGCTCGAAGGTGATGGCGGTCAGCGTCCAGTTCGTTGGAGCCAAGCGGGACAGCTCGCGCGGCGGGTGATCCGGGTGGACGATAGTCAGCACATCAGCCGACTGGGCAAACTTCAGCCCTGACAGCTGCGCGGTGGTATACGGGGAAGCGATCTCGTACGGCGTATTGCCGATAACCACCTGCCCACCATTACTGATAAATCGGATGTACTGGTTGCCGAACTCCAGGATATAGGCCTGCTCGGTCGAGTACTGGAACGGGACCAATTTGATACGCACGCTGCTGTCCTTGGCCTCAGTGGTGAAGCGGGTGCCGGCCCGGTTCTGCACACCACCCTCAGGCAGAACAACGAAGTTGCGGCAGGTCCGGAGCGCGGTGTAATAACGGGCGAGATCGACCCGGGCATACGTGGCCGGCGCCACTTCGCCGGCACTGAATGATGGCTGAATGAGCACTGTCATGGTCATCGCACCGTAATAAAGGCGGATTCCCGCACGTAGTTGGTTTCCGACTGGTTCAGGTCCGAGGCGGCAGCGTTGGTGATCTCTGCCCTGTACTGCTGGAGGCAGGCGGTCACGATCCCTGGGTCTTTAGCGAGCGGGCCCACGATCTTCGAAGCCAGCAGCCAGGAAAGCGCAGACACGAACAGAGGGTCGAACAGCTCCGACGATGTAACCCGCACGGTGTATTCGATGGTGGGAGTCAAGACCGGCGCCGCCAGGAGGCGCACACCGCCGCCGTTGATGATGCGGTATGGCGTTGGGGGGATCTCCGGCACGCCTACGCATCCTTGCGAGCGCAGCAGCGCCTCTGGCATGACCGGGTTGATGATCCTCCAGACCTTCAAGCAGCCAACCGGGATGCCAAAGGCATAGGGGAATTCAGGGTCAGGGTTGTCGGCTACCTTCGCCAGAGCGGCATACGCAGTCGAAAAGCCCCACCGATAGTCCTGCAGGGCCGTGTCGCGGCAATGCTCGTAGAACAGGTTGCACTGCTGCGCCTCGTTGCTGCCCTCGGTCAGCGCTTCGATCTGCTGGCCGTGGCCGATGTTGGCCAGCGCCATGTTGCAAATGGTCACGACACTGGTCATGGCTGCAGCCCCCCTTCTGAGGAGGCGCGTAACTCTAGTACCTCGGCACGCAGGTCTTGAATTTGAGCAGTCAGTTGCTGTACCGATTTCACTAATGGCGCTATTACCTCGTCATAGCCGATAGACATGACATCGCATCCGCCAAGCACCGCGTGGTCTTGCAGGCCGCCAAAATCAACCCCGGTGTTCTTGATGACTTCGGCCACCTCCTGCGCAATGAAGCCGTGGTGGAAGCGATTCCTGGCCTTCGTACCGTCGCGCTCATGGATGGTCACCTGCAGCTCTACGGCAATCGTTCCATCGGCCTGAACTACCTCGACCTCTTTGGTTTCGTTGTAGTCCTCGCGCATGTCCCACTTGAAGTCGACAGGGCGTAGCGCATTGATGAAGTCCAACCCCAACACGGTGTCGCGGATTTCCGTCTTGTCGCGCGCGTCAGATCGGTTCTGCACGGTTCCATAGACATAGGTCGTGGTGGCTGAGTTGCCAAGTTGCACCTGATTGTCACCCGATACCGAGGCTCCCTGACCGATTCCGGTGGCATTGTTCAGGGTTGCGGCTGCCGAACCATCCTGCATGCCGCGCAGAGCCGACCGACCAAAGGCAGTGTTCCCGCTACCTGAGGTCAGTGCACCCAGTGCGAACTCACCACCTGCAGTGTTCTGGCCGCCGGTCTTGCTGAGCCGCAGCGCCGAATAGCCAATCGCGGTGTTCTGGGTTCCGGTGGTGTTCTCCAGCCCAGCCAGGCCACCCACGGCGGTATTGGATGCGCCGATGTTGTCGCGCAAGGCGAAAGAACCGTAGGCCGTGCAGTTGTTACCGCCGGTTGCGCTAAGCATTGCGCCGTAGCCGGCCGCAGTTACCCCGGTAATTGGTGCTACTGGCGTCGTGGTTTCGTAAGCGGTGAGCGTGCAGGTGCCGGCCCGAGCAGCAGAATCAGGTGCAACTGCCGTCCAGGAATCCGCAGTTGCCGCTGTCAGCGTGAAGTGCTGAGGATCTCCACCGGTATTGGGTGCACCAGTGTTGAGCACAACGGTTGCGGTGAAGCCAACAGACATGCCGTGTGCAGTCATGTTGAAGGTAAGGACTGTGCCTACTTGGCTCCAGGTGCCCGCAAGCGATGACTGGATCAGCTGGTTGCCATTTGGTGAAACGTTTGATTCCAGCGTGCTGAGCGCACCGGAGCCAAGGGCAGTGTTCTGACTGCCCAACTTCAAGTTCTGACCAGCATTGTTACCAATGCCTGTGTTGCCCTCACCGTTCGACGACAGAAGGGAATTGGTACCTACGCCTGTCTGGTTATTTGCCGTCCGTGGGTAAGGGTTGACGATGGCCCCGGAAAGATCGAGTGGCGCAGCACCAGCGCCAGAAGCAGCGCCCAAGAAGGTGTTGAAGTTTGCCGTCGTTGCCACCTGGTTGGCGTTCCGTCCCATGGCGGTGTTGCTTCTGCCAGTGGTGTTGAAGCGCATGGCGTTACTACCAAACACCGAGTTGCGTGTACCAGTCAGACCATCACCAGAAATGCCAACCGTGTAGTAAAGCGCTTCAAGTCCGAAAACCTCGTTGTATCGGGCATACCTGTTGTTGAACATGGCGCCCGGGCCGAAGGCTGAGCAGTTGTATGTTTCATCCCCAGCGCTGGCCAGAGCCTTGTCGCCATAAGCAGTGAGGTTGTAGCCACGCGGCCCAGCCCCATAAATCGAGTATGGCGTGAGGTTCTGCGCTACCTGGCGGCCTGCAAGGGTATTGCTATTACCGATTCGAAAGGTACCGTTGTACTCGGACTGCACGGTAAGCCCGTCAGATACCCTCTTAAACTTGCCATTTATGTAAAAGTTGTCTGTCGGGAACGCGTTGACCAGGTAGGTTCTGCCCGCCAAGTCGACGGTTTTCCCCTGATAAACTGCCCCTAGATCGGTGAACTTTGCAGAGTCGTTGGAAGCGCCATCGCCCTTTGCGCCGAATTGCAACGGCGTAATAACGGCATCCTCTGCACTGAAAAACACCAAGCGCTGGGTAAGCGAGCTGGCCGAGTTGTTGACTACCAGGTCATAAGCTCCATCCGGCGCTATCAGTTCAATGAGGCCGGTAGAGTCAGCCGCGAAAGGGTTTGGATGGCTGCTCCCATCTTTCCTCAGCAGTCCAGAAGCCAGGGTAAGCGTGCCAGCCAAATACAAGGCAGCCGAGGCCCCAGGCAGCACGTTTCCTCGCTGATCCTGCGCATAGATGCTCTTGAGTTCCACGGTGATCTCCGGGAAATAAAAAGGGCCCCGAAGGGCCCTGGATGGTTGGTGGTGCTGACTTAGGCGTCAGATTGGCTGGCGGCAATGAGCCGGTCAGCCTCGGCCTGAGCCTCTTCCTTGCTGGCGCCGACGAAGTCGCCGACCTTTTCGCCGTTAGCGTCAACGACGATCCAGCGGACACCACCGTTGTGCTTGGCGGTGAATGCAGCTGCAGGGCCGCCCTTATCGTCTGGCGGGTCCAGAAGCTCAAGGTTGGAACCTGGCGAGTCGATCATCAGTGAAACTTCGGCTCCTGCATCAAGCAGCGCACCGTTGATGAACGAACGCTCGAGGACGCGATAGCGCTTAACCATTGGTCTGTACCCCCGCAACGATGCCGGCGGTGACCTTGCCAGTGGTTGGCGCGGTACCGGTCACGGTGTAGTTCATGCGCAGATAACGCTCGGTCTTCTGCGGCAGCGTGATGATCGGCGTCTGGTAGCCGGCTTTGAGGTCGGCCAAGGGAACAACCACCGAGAACAGGCTGCGCGGCGAGCTGAACGCCGAGTTGTCGTCGGCTTGCATCTCGATGGTCAGGCTGGTCAGGGTGTTGAAGGCCTCGACCACCTGGATGCACAGCGGGATATCGCCGGCGCGGCCCACGTCTTTTTGGTCACCGCGGTCGATAACGTCGGTCGAAGCCGCCGAGGCAGTGATCGCCTGGGCGTTCGACATGAGCAATTTCTTGTCGAAAAGCATGATGATCTCCTTAAACCACGCGGGATTCGGTGTTGAGCAACTCGTCGCAGCGCTTGATCGGGATGCCCAGCAGTTCTGGGATCTTGCGGCCGGCGTACTCACCCAGGGTGAGGTTGACGTTCTTGGCGTTCATCGCCTGCTTGTGCAGGAACGTCTGGATGGTGCGGTTCGCGTAGATCACGGTGCGGCCTTCGCCCTGCATCGGGTTGTCGACCAGGTAGTAGGCAGTGATCAGGCGGTCAATCAGGTCAGCGCCAGCCGATGCATCCTTGGTCAGCTGGGTGACATCGATGTTTGCTACGCGGACGTTTGCGCGCCAGTCGCGTACCGACATACCGAGGTCCCACTTGAAGTAGTCGCGATATGCCTGGAACTCGCCACCAACATCGTCCTTGACGGTTTCTTCGCCCTTGAACTGGTGCTGGAACCCGGCCACGCTGCCTTTCGGATACAGCAGATGGGTGGTGAGCTCGCCCCAGGTGACGATCCAGATCGATGTGTTGGTGGACCCGGTGCCGCCAGCGTCAACGATGTTGCGTCCGGATTCAGCGGACAGCGAGTTGTAGCGCGGCGACAGGCCCAGGAACGCCTGCGGCTCGGTCTGAGTGTTGCCGTAGAACATGTAGCGAGCGGCTTTGTTGTTGAAGCCCTGCAGCTTGCCCAGGTTCTCGGAGGCGCGGAAAGCATCGGCGTTGCCGCTCAGGTCGGCCAATTCCTTATCGACCAGGCCGTAGTCGGTCATCATGCCGGTGGTGTCGAGAACCGGGATAGTGGTCGACTTGCTTGGCTGAACGCCCTGGTTGTACATGCGGAAGGTCGGCTCAGGAATGCCGGAACGCATGGTGGTCTTGTGCTTGGAGCCGTCATTGCACTCCTGATACTCGGCATCCATCAGGATGTCGTTCTGTCGAGCCATGAGCTCGATGATCTTCATGATTTTCTTGTCTTTATCTTCCCGGCTGAACTTATCGATCAGCGTGGGCATGGTCGAGGTGAGGATTCCCACTTGTTACTCCTTTGCCTTACCGGAAGGCGTCAACGATGGTCATTTCGGTTTTTGGGACTTCGGTGGTGGTGCGGTGCAGCTTGCCCTCGCCCAGTTCCTTGCCGACCTTGTGGAAGAAGCGAACCACTTCCGGGTGAGTGCCCAGGCCAGACTCGCTAAGCATCGCGCTCAGCTCGGGGGTGCCGTACGCAGCCAGAGCCTGTTGGGCGATAGCAACGTTGGCGTCGAAGTTGGCACCACCGAACTCGGCATCGCCGCGCAGTGCGGTTTCCCACTCGCCTACCTGCTTGTTGCGGAACTCGATGGCCTGCTGCTGGCTTGCCTCTTGGGCCGCCAGGGATCGCTGGGCATCGAATGCAACGAGCTTGTCCGCCTGCTCCTGGGTCAGGCCCAGTTCCTTCAGCACTGGCGAGAACGCGGCCAGCTGCTCTTCGCTGATGGAGTAGCCTTCGGGCAGGTTGGCGAACGCGTAGGACTCAGGAACTACCGTTGCGGCAGCCTGCTGCTCTTGCTGGGCTTGCTGCTGGCTCTGGTCGGCAGCCTGTTGCTGCTGCTCAGTGCCTTGCGACTGTTCACCCTCTGTACCGCTTGCGGTTGTGGTAGCGGACCCAGACTGTGCCCCGTCAACATTTGCTTCATTCATGAGGTAGTGGCCGAGACGGCCGTGCACGAACAGGCTCATGCTTCACCCCCTGCCAGCTTGCTGCGCAGCTCGTAGCCCATCAGCGGCCAGACCTTGGCCACAGCATTCTCACGGGCGATGCGGCGGCCGATCTCCGGGTCGAAGTTTTCCGGGCTGGCACAAGCGCTCTCCCCGGTCACCGTGAAGCCGTTGCGCAGCACCAAAACGCAGAAGGTCAGCAGGTCAAGCGATGACTCGTAAGCACTGCGATCCTTCCCAGCGGCCAGGGCCGCACCATGCGCACCATCGCCAGCAGTGAAGTAGTGCTCGCAGACGATGTTGGCCTTGATGTCGTCAGGCTTGATACGCGGAGCGTTGAGGCCCTTTGCCTGGATCTGTTGCTCGATTGCTTTGTCGTTCATGGTCATTCCTCGCTATTGACCGTGGTGTTTTCCCGCACCATCAGCAGGTACTGCTCAGGGCACAGGGTTCTGATCTCGTCGGCTATGGAACGGCCAACCTCGTAGGCGCCGATCAGGTAGCTCTGGCGGCCGCCATGGGTATCGAAAAGGGTCTTCTGGCTTTCGAAGCGGGTATCAACCAGCAACCGCCACACGAAGCGGCGACCGGTCTGTGTGGCCATCTGGGCCCGCACATCGGCGATGCGTTGCTGTTTCGCCAGGCGCGCCCCGTCCTCCCGCAGTTGCGAGATGTCGTCTTCGTCGAACATTTAGGCTCCGAGCATCTGGCCGAGCGCGTTGTCGCCCGTGATCTGGGTTTCGGATAGGAGTTTTGCGGCCTGTACGCCGCTGGCCATGGCCTGCTGGGCCTCTGCTTGCTGTTGCTGCTGGGCGCGCTGCTCGCGGATGGCGGCGACCTCTTCATCACCACGGATGACGGTAGGCACAACGCCAATGGCTTCGCCGTACTCGTCCACCCACTGATCGGCGTCGAACTTGTCGCGGACCTCAGGGAATGCGGCAGACAGGTTGCCGATGGTCGAAGCAATGCGCTCCAGGCCGGTGACAGCAGAGGCTTTCTGCGCCTGGGCCAGGATCGAGATGTAATCGGCTTCAACTACGGTGTCGCCGATCTCTTCCGGAGGCTCAGGCAGCAGCGGGTCACCATCGACAAGGCCGGCCCAGATCGGCAAAGACTGGCGCAGCATGATGCCGAACACGCGCTCAATGATCGGGTCCAGCCCCTCAAAGTCCACGCGCTCGACGACCGGGCCGAGCATGGACATCTTCTCTTCGCGCCTGGCGTTGATCTCGGTTGCCGTCCGGACGTCGTCCATCTGGCTGATCATGAGGAACAGGTCGGTGTAGAACGAGCGGCGAATGCGTGCTTCGTGCTTGCCGATCTTGGACTCGATGAACTGCAACCACTTGGCGTCAGGGGTGTAGATCGGCGCCATCTGGTTCTGGCCGCCAACCTGGTCAACGTAGGTTATCGAGCCGGGCGTGGTTGAGCTGGCCTGGCCACGCAGATTGGTGGGCGCCTGCATTGCCGGGTTCGCGCCGGTCTCGACCAGACGCGCTGAGTTGCGCTCGTACAGCTGCAGGGCCTTGATGTCGCCGATGCAGCGACGCCCTGGCCCAGTGCCGTAGCAGTCACCGGGCAACGCATCCCATCGCATGACAGCAACTGGGAATTCGTGGAAGCCCTTGTGCTCGAGCACCTTGTCACCTGGTGCAGCCTTCTCCCATACCAGCGACACGAATGGCAGCATTCGGCTGACCTTGGAGCCAGGCACGTGGTCGGCGTTCGGCTCGACCATCTGCACGCAGTCAAACCACTGATCCTGCTGCGACTGCGCCAGGGCGTTCTGCGCCTGGGTGCTGAGGTTTTCTTTACCGAAGCGCTCGGCCATCTGGGCAGCTGTCAGCTTGAACTCGCGGTAGAAGCTGTTGCACTTGCCGTCGGCGCCGTTGGCTACGTAGTACTCGCCAGCAGTGAACACCTCGCAGCGGATACCAGTGCGCGGATCAGCGTCGATCCAGATGGCGCCGGTACCGAACACGCCCATTTCGAGGTAGGAAACGTGCTGGCAGTTGTAGTAGTTGGAGCGCAGCAAGACGTCGCGCATGCGCTCGGAGGCCTCAAACAGCCAGTCCTTGACCGGGCCGAACTCCATAGCCCGCTTATCCTGCACAACCAGGTTGAACCACGGACGAGATCGAGAAGTGAGGCCGGACATCATGCCGGCAGCGAGCGAGCCGCTGTCTTCGGTTGCCTCGTTGTTGATGATCTTGCTGCTTCGACGGTCACCTTTGTTGACCTGATCATCGCCCAGCAAGCGAGAGCGCATGGGCTGGATGAAATCTGACAGCTCGCGCCAGTTCGCCTCCCAGGACGTGCGCTCAGTTTTGAGCATGCCGAGACGCTTCTCGGCTCGTTGGCGCAGGGTGTCAGCCATGATTATTGGCCCAGCAAGGTCTTGGTGGCGGTTGGTGCCGCGGCCGCGCTGGCCCCGCCAAGGATGGTTGACGACAGCCCGGCTGCCTTGGCGCGGCGGCGCTTGTCATCGGCAAAGCCCTGGGCATCGGCGTTGGATACGTCGTTGGTGTCCACCTGGTCGGCCGTGGTGGTTTCGGTCTTCGGTGTCTCGAAAGAATCGCCGAGCACTTTGCCGGCAAGGCCCAGCGTGGCGACGTTGGCCACGGCTTTCGCTGCTCCGCCCATGGGTTGAGTCCTCAGTTGAAAGGGTCGTAGTGGGATTGATGCGTGCCGTGCGTAACCGGCCGGCACTGGAACCGCTGACGGGCGAAGCGCCGCATCATGTAGGCGTACCGCGCCGCCGAAAGGATGTCGTCTTGAAGCTTGACGATCCGGCCCTTCTCGTCACGGTGGTAGTTCATCTTCTCTTCGAAGAAGCCGCTGAGGTGGCTGAACACCTTCCAGCGGCCAGTGGTCATGCGCTCATACATCTGGACGAGGCCGGCTTCCACGCCTACGCCGCCCTCTGGCCAGGTGGCGTGCTCGGGCAGCATGTTCCAGCCGGCATCGACGTAGGCCTTCTTCTGCTCGTCGCCTGAGGACTTCTCGGACTGCAAGCCGTCGCTTGGCCAGGCGGTGGGCACGTGCTGCGCCCAGGACTTGATCGAGCCCCAGGCTGTGACAGGGGTGACCTTCGACATCTTCCAGGCATGAGCGACGTAGACAATGTCAGCCTCCATGTCGATCCACAGCTGCACGTGCGCCTGCGGGTGATCCCAGCCGAAGTCACAGCCGTTGATGACCCAGAAGTGGTCGGGGCATGGGAACGGGGCGCACTTTATGTCGTCGTCGCCGAAGTCGAAGATCAGGCCGGTGCCGAGCAATGGAAGCCCCTTTGTCCGCATGTCGCGCTGCCAGGCCGGGTATGCACTGAGCAACTCGGCCTTGATTTTGTCGGTGAGGTGCGGCGCGTCATCCCACGTCGCACGCTGCATGTACTGGCCTTCGCCCGGGTCGTCCATGAACTTGACGACCAGTTCGGTTCGACCGTTCTCAGGGGTGAAGGTCAGGATCCCCCGCCCGCCTCGCCCACGGTCGCCTGTGGCGGTCCGGGTGATGACCTGCGGGTAGATCTCCTTGTCTTCGGGCTCTTCGTCGATGTGGTACCAGTCAACGCTATCGCCCATGATTGCGTGCTGGCCCTGGCTGTAGGACCAGAACTGCACCGTGGCTACATCACCTGACGCATGCATCACGCGGATCTCGCGCATCGCGCCTGGCGTACCACTGGCTGACAGGTGACCAACGATGCGGTCAGCCGGGATCAGCCCTCCCGACCACTTGCCGTTTTCGTAGGTGCCGAACAGCGGCTTCTGCAGCAGGTCGCGGGTCTTCTCCATGGAGTAGCCGAGCAACCAGCACAGCGGCGCGTGGTTGAACCGATGCCCTTCCCAATCCGCCGGGTAGTCGCCGAGCAGGTGTACAGCATCGATCGTCAGGCCGGTGCGGGTCTTGCCGACCCGGTTACCCGCCATGAGCATGCAGGACGAGAAATCAGCCGTAGCCCTGACGAACTTGAGCTGCCATTCGTAGAGCGATTCGAACTGCAGCAGGTACTGGCGCTGGGCATTGCGCCGCTTTCGCTCCTCCAGCAGCGCGAGCAGCTCATGCTTCTCAGCCCTGGTTGCCGGAGAGCTTGGCGATACGGCGTTCAAGTTCTTCGTCCGTCATGTCCGTGAAGTTGATTTCCCCGGTGTGGTTCACCTGCTCCCGGAACGCATTGACGTTGACGTGCTTGCCGATCAGTTCAAGTGCACGCAACTTGTCGTGGAACTTGACCTTGCCGGTCTTCATGTCCACTTCCTTGACCATCTGGCGCCAGATCAGGGGCCACTGCCGAATGGGCATCAGCTTGCCGTCGAGGTCGAAGATGTCGGCCAGGTCGAGCTGGTCGATCTCGGTGAGCCGTTGCAGCACGTAATCGGCATCGACCTGCAACCGCTTGTTCCGCTCGCCCATGGCCTGCTCGATTGCTTGGGCAACCTCCGGCAGTTGCATGAGCTGGTAGGCCTGGTCCTTCGCCCCCTTCTTCGCGTATCCGGCCCTGATCGCTGCCTGGGTGGCGTTCAGGTCCACCAGGTACTCAGCCACAAACCGGTGGCGCTTCACGGTCATGGCCATGGAAATTCCTTACTGCGCGATGGGGCAGGCCTTGCTGACCCAGTCCTGCAGGGCTGTCAGTTGGCGGATGGCGTCGTCGCCGTCGTTGGCGATTCGGACAATTCGTTCAGCAGCCGCTGGGTCAAGTTCGGCTCGCGCTTCTGCATGACCCACGCCGGCGGCGGTGGAAGATCCTGGGGTGCTGCAGCTGGTGGCGAGGACTGACAGCCGGCGCTGGCCAGCAGCGACATCAGCACGAAGGCTCGCATTGGTCTGGTTCGCACGTTCGCGCTCCTGGGTGTGTTGGGTGTCGAGGTCGGCCAGCAGGCGGATGGTGTTGCGCCGGGACCCGGCAGCTGCCTCAAGGGTCTGCACCTGCTGGGTGGCCTGGTCCAGTGCCACGGACTGCGCCTCGATCTTCTGCCAGCCGGCGTAGATGACCACGCCGCATGCGACAAGGCCGGCCACCAGGTAGTTGGTCATGGGCTGCCCCGTCAGCGGAACTTGGCAGCGCGGGTGTTGAGGATGCCCATGTAGAGCACCATCGCATCGGCCTGCATCTTGAGCAGCTGCTGCTCGTCATCGGGAAGGCTGGCGTACAGGGGTGTAGCCAGAAACGCTTCCAGCTTGGTGACGCGGTCGGACAGCTGCTCCAGCTCAGCGACAACGCGCTGCTGGTGCGGCGGCAGATGGCCTATATCCCCAACGGCCACATAGCCGGCGTCGAACTGGGCTTTGGGCGACCAGCTGATGTAACCGGCATGACTTGGGTGGTTTGGCGCACCGCCGTCGGTGTATTCGACCAGATAGCCTTCGTCGGCTCCGTTCTCGTCTGCTGGCAGGTCCCAGCCTCGGTATTCGTTATACGCCAGGCGGGTCATCGCCAAAGCCATGACGATCTTGGTGCCGATGTAGTGCTTGGTCATTTCCGGTGCCTCAGGGGTGGTGGTGGAATTCATCGCGCATACCAGGTCATCTGGTAGCAGCGTGCGTCAGCGGGTATCTCGGCCATGGGCCAGCGCAGGCAGTCCATGTGCTTGCGATCCGGCCGGTTGCGGTTCACCCGGAGCGTCTGGACGAGGTACGCGGACCCGGCGGCGGTGGTGATGAAGTCACCGACAGCGATGCCATCGGCGCCATCGACGTACAGCTTGCAGGGCGTGTACGGCTGCTTCCGGCTCATCGCTGAACCCCCATGCACTTGGCGTGGCGTTCAAGCTGTCGAGTCCAGACCCCAGCGCAGCGCTTGTTGCCTGGGGTGCTGCAGTCATAGCCGGCAGCGAACTTGTACTTGAGCAGGTCATTGCAGGCCTGAGCGTAGTTGCCGGCCAGCAGGTCGCGGCGCATCGAGGATGGCCGCCAGTTGCCCATGCCGTATTGGCCAACGAAGTCCATGTACAGGTCGAACTCGTCCTGGTGCAGCTTCACGCCCGGCAGGCTGGCGGCAAACTGCTTCTCGGCCTGGCTGTTGAGGGCGCGGGCCAGAACATCGGCGCGCTGGCGGGTGATGGTGTCGCCCATCTTCACGGGTGTGCCGTCCTCCCACCTGGTGGAGCCGTGGCCGATGGTTGGAACGTCGCCCTTGGTGGGGATGACGGCCACGTCGGTAAAACCCTCGCTGGCCTTCCAGGCGCCGAAGCCGGCCAGGCTCACGGTCAGCAGGCCTACCGCCACCCGGTTGCGCACGCTCATCGCTGGCATTGCTCACGCAGGGCCTGGATACGGGCCTGGCTCTCTGCCGCCTCCCGGCGATCCTTGCGGATCTGGAAGTACGTGTTGACCAGGAAGCCGATCAAGGCGATGGCCACGCCGGCAAAGCCAACCCAGTTCACCTGGGACAGCCAGCCGACAAAGCCGGTACTGGCGCCGACGAGCATGCCCTTGTTCGCCACCGAGGCGCCGACAGCTTCAACGATGCCTTCCGGTTTCGACATGCTATTGCTCCTGACTGGGGCTTTCATGGGGCCTCCAGAAACGCAAAACCCCGCTCGATGGCGGGGTCTGGAATTATTCGTGGGCAACAAAAAACCCGCTCAAATGGCGGGTTTATGTGTTTTGGGTGCTGCTTCGCACCGTGGGAAAATCTTGCCAAAACCCGCACATCGCTGTCAAGCGGCCTCTCTTTCCTCGCTCAGCACTCGTCCCACTGGACGCAGGCACATGCCGTCGATGATCCCGGCCTGGTCGAACATCAGCTGCACCAGCCAGCCCCACTGGCGGCCCCAGTTGCGGCTATCCAGTTCGACACCGTGGTTGTCGGCCAGCCACTCCCTGAACACCCACTGGGCAGCCATCGGGTCAGGATTGGCGCCCATGCCGCCCTGAACCATGTGTCGGTACCGGACCAAGACACCACGGGCAACCCACCACTCGCGGCTGTACGGCCTGCACGTGCGCTTGTCGCTCCGCCCTTTCAGCGCCAGGTGCACATGGCCGGCCAGTTTGGCCAGCGCCACTTCCTCCCAGTTGTTCGACACCTCGGTGGTAATGACGGGGGCGTACAGGTGGTGGCCGAACTGCTGGTAGTCCTCGGGCAGGCTGGCGATGGCGTGCTGCACCCTCCCCGCCAGCGCCATGTGGGCGCATTTGCCCGTGTTCTCCCAGCGCTCGGGCCGGGTCTCGTTAGCCACGTACCCGCGCTTGGCGAGCTTTGCCCCCTCCAGCCCGTGGTGCATGACGCTGTCCCAGGGCGTGTAGAACGCGTCGTGCCATGCCAGGCGTGCGCTTCCAAGTCTCATACTGCCCCCTTGCGTAGTTCCGCGTAGATCATGTGAATCAGAACTCTTGGAATGCCCAGCCACCGCCAGACTTCTTGGTCTTGGCCGTGACGGCGATGATCTTGAACGGGTACATGCTGGCGGCGACCTTGGTTTTTACCTTGGCGTCGTCAGTCCAGAAGCCCTTGACCTCATGCAGCTGCATCTCACCGTTGGCGAGCATCACTGCGAAGTCGGGCGTGTAGAACGTGTTGTCGGCCAGGCGCAGCTTGATCCCCTCGAACTTGAACCAAGCGACCTGACCAACGAACTGGCGGTCTTGTAGGTATTCCTGGTATGCGGCCTCGGTCTTGTTCATCTCGCCTGTTTTGAGACGGCCAAGGGCCTGCATGCGCTGCGTACCGTTGCGTCGGTCAACCATTGGCCACCTCCACAGAACGCTTGGCCTTCTCGGCCAGGGTTTTCACCACGTGCACCAGCGTGTGATACACCGGCCCGGGGACTTGCTTCGGGTCGATGTTGGTGTTCGCCAAGAACCACTTCACCGCCCGGAAGTACTGCGACTTCTGGCGGCGACCGATGGAGACGTAGCGGCCCAGGGCCTCGCACTTGGCTTGAAGTTCGGCGTTCTCGGCCTTGAGCTTGTCGCGCTCCACGAATGCATCGCGAAGTTGCCCAAGACATGCCTGGTAACGGTCATGCCATTGGTTGCTGACCTGAACCATAAACCTCGACCAGCGCCGCTCTTTCTCGGCCTCTTCGATCAGCGTCAACACCGCTTCCGGTGTCAGCTCGCTGTACAGCTCCGATAAGCGTCGGTCTTCTTCAGCTTCGTCTGCGCACTTGGCTGGGTCACAGGCCAAGGCCATTGCCTTGATTTCCTGCATGTCGACGCTCATGCCCTTTTCTCCTTGACCATGGCGTTCAAGCAGGCTTTGCAAGTGACGCTGCTGCGCTCTGGAGTGAACTGAGTTGCCTTCACCAGGCGCCCGCACTTGACAGCAATCAGACCGAGCATGGCCATGCGGTGCCACATATGGATTTTGTTCATGCCGGCCTCCGAATGCCGAGCTTGGCCAGCAGCAGAGCGCGTGCGGCCTTTGGGTCTGTAGGGATGTTCTGTGCCGCGATCAGGTCGCGGGCTTCCTGGTGGGATCGAGCCAGCTGGGCCTTCATGCCGCTGTCATGCTCGATGCCCTGGGCGATCCTGCCGTCGAGTGGCTGGGCGTTCTGGGCGCGGCGCTGGACGATGGCGTAGTTGCGCTCGAAGCGCTGACGCAGGGCCTTGTCGCTGTGCTTGGCGCTGCGCAGATCGAACGTGCCGGTAGCTTCGGCTGCGACCTTCACCGCTTCGTGGCTGTACTTGCCCATCAGGGCTTCGGTCCAGGCTTGGTCAACGGGCGGCAGGCCTTGCACGTGCAGGCACATGGCCCGGAAAACGTTCGCCGGTGGTGGCCAGTCGAATTCGGTTGCCCGGTCCAACAGCTGCTGCAAGCCGCTTGCGAGCTGACGGCCAGTCAGACCGCCCAAGATCCTGGCCCAGCTGTGGTTCTGGTCAGCCAATTCGCCAAAACTCGACGTCCAGCGGTGGCCGTACATCTCCGACATCTTCAGCCACAGCTTGTCCAGCAACACCTGCGGCAGCTTGCTCTCGTTGCTGTCGTTCAGCGATTGCTGCGCGGACGCGGCCGGGTGCTGAACGATCTTCGCGCTGGTGTCGACCGTTTTGCCCAGCAGGTCCTTGACCCCGGGCACGTTGTTGATTGGCTTCTGCGGTGGCAGGTCCTTGTGATCCATGGGTATACCCCCCGGCTTGCGCCTGGCGAATGTGGTGTTTCAGGTGGCTGACGAGTTGTTGCTCCCACTGGGCCTGTGTCTGCTCGCGCTCGGGGCGAACGTGCCAGTAGGTGCGGAAGGCGGCCAGAATCTCCGAGGTCAGCGCTGTGACCGGGACGGAGTTGGCGAAGGCGAAAGCTTTGAAGGTCTTGGGCTGTGGCTCCCAGCCTTCGAGTGGCATGGCAAACGCGCCGCGCGCGTTACCAGTACTAGTGCTTTTAACGGATATCGGAGGTAGGTTGCTGATCAGCGATTCGGCTGATGCTGATGTGGTTGCTGATCCGTTAGCTTCATCGCTGGAGGCCTTGTATTCCGTTAGCTCTGGCGATTCTTCTGTTGGTTGTTGATGTGGTTGCTGATCTGGTTGTTCATCGGTTGCTGATGATTTGGACAAACCATCCCAGTCCGCATGTGGCAGCTGGAAAACCAAGGGTCCGATGGGGGTTACAACACCGATGCTGATCAGGCGATCAACCAACGAACGGACCTTTTGCCTGGTAGGGGATCCAGACTCATGCCGCCCGCGCGTGGGAGCAATATACAGCTCTTCACGGAACATTTGCTCGCTCAATCGGCGAACGACACCAGACACCCCGGTCTTGTAGTCCATAAACCGGCGAATGGCGCAGTACAGCTTGAAGACGTCAGCTGGCTCATCGGCCAGCGCGCTCCACTCTGCGTCATTGATCTGGAAGGCAGGCATGGGCCTATTCCTCGTCCAGCTGGTCAACGTGCTGGACATGCTCCATCCAGCGCTTGGCCTGATGCAGGATCGCTTCGATATCGCGCTGGTTGAAGCAACGCATCTCCATGGGAACGATCTTCAAGTCCAGCACTGCAAGGATCTCTGCAAACTGCTGGAACTTCTCCGGCTTCATGCGGCTGATGGTCGCCTCATCGCAACCCACTGCATGCGCTACCGGGCCATTGCCGACCGATGCAAGCCGCTGCATGAGAACAGCCATGTTCTTGCGGGACCTTACAACCTGGTCCTGGCTTAATTGGGTCGTCGACATAATCAGGCCGCCGCCTCGTCAGTGTCGGCGGTGGCGAAGCGCTCGGGATAGAGGATGTGGATCTCGGTCAAGTCGCCTTCAAAAACCTGAACCAGCTTTTCAGCTAGTGCGGTGGAGGCCTTTTGAGTACCGCGCTCAACCCGGGAGAGGTTTGCCGGATCGACGCGGTCACCCAGCGCAGCCAGGCGGGCCGACACTTCGGCCAGCGTCCAGCCTCTGGATCGTCGTGCTCGTTTCAACGGGGACATGGAATTTGCCTTCTGTAGGGATTGGTTCCAAATCTAGTTTGCGCAATGCGCAAATAAACCGCAAGCGCAATTTGCGCAGTGCGCTTTGCGTATCACGCATCAGGAAAGAAGAATTCACGCCATGGAAATAGGACAGATCATCAGAAAGACGCGTAAGGCCAAGGGCTGGACGCTTGAAGAACTCGCAAACCGGATCGGGACTGATGCCGGCAATGTGTCGCGCCTGGAGCGCGGCCTGCAGGGTGCAAGCAAGGAACTGCTAGCCAAGGTACTGAAAGAGCTTGAGATCAGCCTGAGCCCATCTGGCCAGCTGGACGAAGGGACAAACATCGCCTCCACCCTGCAACCCACACGGAAACACAAGGAGTATCCGTTGATTAGCTGGGTGCAGGCCGGCGACCTCACAGAGTCGCCAAGCAATCTGGGGACCGACTACGAATGGTTCCCTTCCCCCGAGAACGCCACAGATGTTGGCTTCTGGCTCAAGGTGCAGGGTGACTCAATGACCTGTTTAGGCAATCCGAGTTTCCCGGCCGGGTCGTTGATCCTGGTACGCCCGGAATCAGATGTCATCAACGGCAAGTACTACGTTGTCGAAATGCTGGACAGCGGCGAGAAGACCTTCAAGCAGTACGTGGAAGACGCCGGCATCAAGTACCTGCGCCCGCTTAATCCGGGCTATCGTACTATCGAGATCGACGGCAACTGCCGATTCATTGGACGTGTGATAGACACGAAAATGACTGGACTTTAGCTATGCAGGGATCGAGCAAGATATGTGCATCACTCGACAGGCCGGTGAAGCGTATTGGCTTTGTGATTCTGGCTGTAGGGGTTTTTGTTAGCCTCATAGGCTTCATCCAAATCGGGTCTGACCTCTACAAATACCGCTGGGTTGAGAAATTCATCGAAGGTGTATTCGAATCCCTCTGCTTCAATCGGTACAACTTCCGGTTTTACCCAATGGCCTCCATAGGTCCGTACATGGCGCTGGCTGGCCTGTTGTTCTCCTATCTATACGACAGGGGAATCGGTCGCCTACTCGCCTGGGTTCGTAACGGCTAGCCCGTAGCCTTCCGAACAATCCCGCCATCGTGCGGGATTTTTTTTGCCCATTCATTCTGTTTGCGCTTGACGCAAATAAAACTTTGCGCATAATGCAAACCATGACTTGCGCACTACGCAAAATTTGCGAAGGTCATGGGCCTCCAGCGCACACCGCCGAAGAGCCCAGCGCTCTTTACACAACCAGACGATTCACCGCGATGGCTTGGAAAGGCTTTGACGCGCTGGGGGTGGGCAGAAACCCACACTGGCTGCGCCGTATAGACCTCGGGGCCGTTGCTACCTTCCCGCACATGCGGGGCCACGGAACATTTCACTTCTGCACCTGGTGACGGGTGCAGCGGGAAATCGACCGAGGATCACCCCATGAACACCAACTACACCGTCATCCACCCGGATGGCACCGAACTGAACTTGCACATGAACCTGCCGGCGGCGCCGACGCTGCAAACCCTGCGAAGCCTGATCGTGCCGCACCTGGCCGGCGGCGACCTAGAGCAGGTCGGTGTGCTGCACAACGGCAAGGGCACGGACATGTTCGTTGACGAGGAAGGCCTGCTGAAGCGCTTGCCGCGTAACGACAAAGCCACCGCGATCTACCGCGCCCACTACCTCAAGCAGAACCCGGGCGTTGACCCGGAGCAGCTTGGCTTCATCGCCGGCACCGCAGTCATCTTCGATCGCCGCGTCTGGTTCTGACGGGAGAACACAATGGTTACGCCAGAAGTCGCAGAACGCATGTGCAACAAACTGGTTGAGGCCTACATAAACGCCTGCAAGCCAAAGGATCTCGACGATGTGCTCAACCTGACCATGAAGTTGATCAGCATGGCTGGCCTGGCAATCGCAGCCACGCATGGCAAGGAAGCAGCCGTCGAACTCATCCACTCAGTCGCCGAGCACGTTGGCGACAATGCCCACCGCAGCCATGCGGAAATCATCAGCCGCCACTAATTCCCTGACAGCCGGAAAGACGGCCCGGTGCACCTGGCTCCCCCATCACCAGGCTGTATCGGTCGTGACGCTCACCCTCCTCTGGTCCGGGAGGTTCACGGCTTCGAGCGTCACGACCCATGCACGACACCACCGAGGAAACCACCATGTTCAACCAAACCGCACAGAAGGTGTTCGACGAGAGCATCGACCGCGCACTTGCTTTGCCACCGGGCGACTTGGTGGCATCCGAAGCAGAACTCAATTACGCCTCTGGGTTGGTCAGCTACGCGCTGTTCCGTCGCGATATCACCCATGAGCAGGCCGAGCTAATGCACATGCGTGTGCGTGCTGCACGCCAGCGCCGTGTGGCCCTGCTGATACGGCAGACAGCTGCATGAGCGCCTATGACATGTGGCTCGACCCGCCCGACATGGACGAAGAGCCGCAACCCGATGAAGACGATGCCGAGCCGGACGCTTACCCGTTCCAGGCCGGCGACTGGCGCTCGGACGAGCGCGACATCCAACTGGAGCGCCGTTATGAACGCTAAATGCCGGGGCTTCATCGCCCCAAACGCCCAGCAAATGGTTGAAGCCCTGCACCGCCAGGGCTTTTTCATGTTCCGCGACCTGCCGCTCGGCACCACCATCCGCATCCGCCGCGGCATGTTCGTTGTGAGGTTTCCATGACGATGATCTGCGGAAACTGTGGCCGGTACGGCATTCGCTGGATGGGGCCGTTCAACAAACTCACCCACACCGAATGCCCTCACTGCGGCGGCCAGAACTGCCAGCGTGAGGAAAGCCAAGAAGATGCCTGCCGAGAGTGCGGCGCGATTGGCTGCAACGGCGAATGCTACGGCGATGACCTGATGGGTTTTTCGTCGTGACAGCCACCCAACGCCGCCGGCGCCACCTGATCTGGCGCGGCGCCTTCAACTCCCTCCTTGGCTGGACCGGTTGGCTTGCGCTGATCGGGCTGGCTGACGCCATCACCCGATAGGTAACCACCATGCCAATTGATCCTCGGGCCAACAGCCCCGAGCGCCTTGTTGCGCCCGCCCCTCTACCGCATGTCAGCCGTCGCGCACTCAAGCGCGTCAAAGACGCCTTGCCCGCTCCTACAGAGTGCCGCTACTGCGGCGGTCTGGTTTGCCTGGTGAACAACCGCGAAATCTACAACGGTCGCTCCTACGGAGATTGGCCCTACGCATACCTGTGTTCAGACTGCGACGCCTATGTCGGGCTGCATCCGGACACTGACGTACCGCTGGGCACCCTGGCCGACGACGGCCTGCGCGCCGCACGCAACAGAAGTAAGGCACTGTTCCACAAAGTGAAGGAACGCCGTGGGCTTTCGCGCTCTATGGCGTATCAGTGGCTGGCTGGAAGGCTGGGCATCCCCGTCGCCGAATGCCACTTCGGATGGTTCGAGCCGGAGCAGTGCGCGCGGGTCGTTTTCATCTGCAATGCAGATCTTGCCCAGCCAACCGGCATGCAGCAGGCCTTCTTCGAAGCCAAGGTGCTGCGGTCATGAGCATCACGACAATCCGCGCCTCTTCGTGGGGCTCGCTATTCGACTGTGCCTACAAGTGGGAGTACATCCACATTCTCAAGCACCGGTCGCCCAGCAGCGGCCGCTCGCACCTGGGCACCGCCATTCACGCCAGCACCGCAGCTTTCGACGTATCCCGCATGAACGGCAGCAACCTGTCGGCCTACGACACCGCCGAGCTACTGGTGCACACGCTGCGCAACCCAGACCAGGAGATCGACTGGAAGGCCGACAAGCTGACATTGGCCGAGGCCGAGCGTATCGCCCTGCCCTTGCACACCCGCTACTGCAACGAGATCAGCCCTCGCTATGAGTTCGTGGCCGTTGAGCGGACCACCGAGCCGCTGGAGATCGACTGCGGTGGCGGCACCATCATCCGCCTGACCGGCCAGCTCGACCGGTCACGGATCTGCAAAGCCGGTGATGGCAAAGGCATTGCCGACGTGAAGACCGGCGGCGCCGCAGTCGTGGACGGGGTCGCCAAGACAAAGGGCCACTGGGCCCAGATCGGCACCTACGAAATCCTTGAAGAGCACACCACCGGCGAGCCCTGCACCGCACCGGCCCACATCATCGGGCTCAAGACCAAGGGCAAGCCAGAAACCGGCATCGGCGAGATCGTCGGCGCCAAGCAAATGATGGTCGGTACCGATGACTTCCCCGGACTTATCCAGATCGGCGCCGACATGCTGCGCTCCGGCCTGTTCCCGCCAAACCCCCAAAGCTTCCTTTGCAGCGCGAAGTATTGCCCGCGCTGGTCCACCTGCCCTTACCACCAATGAGGTCCACCATGTCGCAACCCACCACCCTGGCGCAGATGCAGACCAGCGCTGTCGCCAAGCCCAACGATGCCCCTATGTCGCTGCTGACTGGTCAAGGCTTTGATCAGATCCAGCGTGTTGCCAAGGCCCTGTCTGCCTCCACCCTGGTACCAGTTCAATACCGGGCGTTTACCGAGAAAAAGGAATACGGTCGCGTGGTCGGCCATGAGCCAAATGGAGCGGGCTTGCCGAACTGCATTGTGGCGTTGAACATGGCGCAGCGTATGGGTGCTGATCCGCTGATGGTCATGCAGAACCTGTACGTGATCGAAGGGCGCCCGTCCTGGTCGAGCCAGTTCATCATCGCCTCGATCAACAGCTGCGGACGGTTCAGCCCGCTGCGCTTCGATATCAGCGAGCCGGGCAAGGCCGAGGAAATCACCTACAGCGCCACGTTCTGGAAGGATGGCAAGAAGGTCACTGAGCAGCGCAAGGCGAAGATCAAGCATCAGACTTGCCGCGCATGGGTGATAGAGAAGGAATCCGGCGACCGCCTGGATGGACCGCTGGTGTCTATCCAGATGGCGATCGAAGAAGGCTGGCTCACCAAGAACGGCAGCAAGTGGCTGACCATGCCAGAGATCATGCTGCGTTATCGAGCCGCCAGCTTGCTGGGTCGACTGTATGCACCTGAACTGCTGATGGGCCTGCAAACCCGTGAAGAGGTCGAGGACTACATCGACGCTTCACCTGACGGTGCCGGTAACTATGCAGTGGATATCAACGATCTGCGAAACAAGGATCCTGAGCCACCGGCGATCATCCAGGGTGACGACGATGCAGGCCTGGTTGTTGATGACGAACCAGTCGCCGAACTGGCCGAAGTGGTAAGCGAAACCCCCAGAAAAGGTAAGAAAACTACCGATTCTGTAAAGCAAACCGCCGAAAACGTCCAGGAAGAGCCGGAACCTGAACAGGTTTCCGACCCTGAGCCGGATGCCGAAGACGATGCCCAGCCGGGCGACACCAGCAACCTGCAGTTCGAGTAAGCCGCCATGGCCGCCCAGACCGTGGAAGAACTGTATGACCGGGTCGAGGAATTCACTTCGCTGCTAGCTGCCGCCGACCTCCACGCGTCAGGCGCCTGGGAACAAGAGTTCGTCGAAAACATGCGGGGCAGCTTCAAGCGCTATGGCCCGCGCACCAACCTGACTTTCTCCCAGCAAAAGAAGCTGGAAGAGATCGCCAAGTACTGAGGATCCCCAATGAAAGCTGAACACAAAGAGTTCATCGACCGCGCCTACCTGCACGGCGTTTCGCCGATGGTCCTGGCACATGAGCTGATGGTGCACGACCTGGTCGAAGCGGCGCTGTTCGAACTGCGCAACATCAAGATGCCATTCCTTCGGCTGGGCGAGGACGATCAGCAGGAAGTGATCGACCGCATCACCGAGAAGGCCAGCGATGTAGTGCGCTCGGCGGTGAGCATCATTGCTGCGCGTGGCGCCACGACCATCGAACTGACCATGAAAGAGGTCAAATTCGACGCCAAGAAGCTGACCGCAACGGGGATCATCGACGCGAAGGCGCCGAATCGGAAAGAGCTGATCGACAGCGCAGGCCACCTCTGCCTGCTGGTGATGGCGCCGGATGATTATCACGAAGGTACAGATTTCGTGAAGCCGGAGCGCGATCAGCATGAACTGCCGTTGAGCGTGTCGGAAATCGTTTCGGGCATGGGCTTGGAACGCCAACGTGAGGAAGAAGAGCTTCCGGATGGGCCTGACTCGCTCTACGACGAAGCTCTGGCCTTCGTCCGCAACACTCGCCGCGCCTCGATTTCAGCGGTTCAGCGCCACTTGAAGGTCGGCTACAACCGGGCAGCACGCATGCTTGAGCAGATGGAAGTCGAGGGCGCGGTTACCGCCATCAACTCCACCGGCGCCCGCGAGGTTATCGCCCAGGCTGAACAGCAGCCTGCTCAGGACGACAGCGACGTTGTCGACGCTGAATGGCCAAGTGACAGCCTGCCAGTCAACAAGGAGTTCGGCGACTTCGACTACAGCGAGGCTGCGCAGATCGTCTCCCTGCACGGCCAGGTCATCGACGCCGCCTGGCTACAGCGCCGCCTGAGCATCGACAGCGACCGCGCCACCTCGCTGCTGCTGCGCCTGTTGGAAAGCAACGTTATTCAGCTGGAAGACGAGGGCGATTCCTCGCTCGAACACACCTACCGCGTCGTTGGCACCCTGGAACAGGCTGTCGACCTCAACCTGGAGTAACCGCTATGCACCTCGAACACATCTTCGTCGAGAACTTCCAGGGCCTGCGCAGCGCCAGCCTGGATTTGGCCACGCCGATCACCCTGGTGGCGGGCTTCAACGGTGCCGGTAAGTCCTCCCTGCGCGAGGCCATCGGCTTCGCCTTGGGCGGCTCCGGCCGCGTCCAGCACAAGAAGGACTACGGCAAGCTGGTCACCGAGGGCGAGAAGAAAGCCCAGATCATCGTGAGCCACGATGGCGCGGCCAGCAGCTTTTCCCTGCCCAAGGGCACAGCCGAGCGCCACAGCGTGCCCGGCGACGACTACCTGCCATTCGTGCTGACGCCCGGGGCCTTTGCAGCCCTGGACGAGAAAGCCCGCCGCGCCCTGCTGTTCAAGCTGACCAAGTCCAGCGCCAAGCCGGACGTTGTTGTGGGCATGCTGGCCAAGCGCAAGGCCAACGCGGATAAGGTCGAGAAGATCAAGCCGCTGCTGTTGAGCGGGTTCGGCGCTGCCCAGGAGCAGGCCAAGGCCTACGCCGCCGAGTCGCGTGGCGCCTGGAAGGCCATCACCGGCGAGCAGTACGGCAGCGAGAAGGCCGAAGGCTGGGTATTTGAGGCGCCGGACACCGTGTCCAACGCCGACGAGCGCGAAGAAGTCTTCAAGAAGCACGCGAAAGTTCAGCAGGACATCGACAACGGCAACCGCTTCATTGGTGAGCAGGACGCCAAGCGCCAGGCCGTTCAAGGGCTGGGCCAGCGTAAAGCCGAACTGGAGGAATCCGCCGGCCTGTACGACCGCGCCGTGGCCAAGCGAACCACCACCGAGCAGGATCTGGCCAAGCTGGAACAGCAGCTGCCCGACCTGCAGGCCCAACTGAAAGACCAGCAGGCTGGCTCCGGCGGTTGCGAATGCCCAGCCTGCGGCGTCGGGCTCAAGATCGTTGGCAGCAAGCTGGAGCTGTACCAGGGCCTGAAGCAGGACACCGCAGCCACCAGCACCCTAGCGCTCGACATCACCAACATGCAGCGCAGCGTCGAAATGCTGCGCCGTACCCTGCAGAACGATATGGCGGCGGTGGCCAAGGCCGAAGCAGCCCGTAACGAACTGAAGCAGCTGGAGGGCCAGCAGGCCGAAGCTTTCGACCAGGGCCGGTACGACCGGTCCATCGAATCGCTGAACGCCCTGCGCAAGCAGGAAGGTGAACTGCGCGCCCAGTACAACGCGCTGTGCGAGGCGGCTGACGAGGCCAGGAACGCGGAGGCCAACACCCAGAAGGCTGCCGGGTACCACCTCGACGTTCTGGAATGGGTGCTGATCGAGAAGGCCCTAGCGCCAGACGGCATTCCCGGCGAGATCTTGGCCGGGGCCCTGCAGCCGTTCAATGCCAGCCTTGCCCGAACTTCAAAGCTCACTGGCTGGCCAGTGGTGCAGGTCTCCACCGAAATGGACATCACCGCCGGCGGTCGCCTTTACCAGCTGCTGAGCGAGTCCGAACAGTGGCGCTGCGACACGCTGTTGGCCCTGGCCATCGCCGTGCACTCTGGCTTGAAGCTGGTGATGCTAGACCGCTTCGACGTGCTGGATCTGCCGGCGCGCGGGCAACTGCTCGGCATGTTGGTCAGCCTGGCCAAGGCCAACGAAATCGAAAGCGCCATCGTGCTGGGCACCCTCAAGGCCAAGCCTGCCAAGTTGCCGCCAGAGATCAGCGCGGTATGGATCGAAGGCGGTGTCGCCCAGCAAGACCAGCCGATGCAGCAAGCCGGCTGACCCCATCCTCTGCAAGACCTACAGGCGCCTCCGGGCGCCTTCTTTTCGCCTACAGGAAACCCACCATGTCCGATTTGATCTGCGTCTTCGATACCGAAACCACCGGCTTCCCGAACTTCAAAGCCCCCAGCGACCACCCGGACCAGCCCCACATCGTCGATATCTGTGCCCTGCTCTACACCCCTGAGGGCGAGCTGGTCGACAGCTTCGAAGCCATGGTCCGCCCGGACGGCTGGAGCATCCCCAACGAAGTCGCTGTGATCCACGGCATCACCAACGAACTGGCCCTGGAGCACGGCATTCCAGAAGCTGTGGCCATCGAAGGCTTCTTGAGCATCTGGAACCAGGCCGGTCTGCGTGTGGCGCACAACGTTTCGTTCGACGACCGCATCATGCGCATCGGCCTCAAGCGCTTCCAGGATGCATGGGTGGCAGAGGCATACCGCGAAGCGCCGAAGTTCTGCACCTGCACCTCGACCACCAGCATCGTGAAGTGCCCGCCCACCGAGAAGATGATCGCCGCCGGCCGTGGCAAGCAGCACAAGCCGCCAACCGTGACCGAAGCACTGAAGTTCTTCACCGGCGAAGACCTAGTCGGCGGTCACCGCGCTCGTCCTGATGCCGAGGCCTGTGCTCGCGTGTACTTCGCACTCCAGGCCTTCCAGTCGGTTGCCTGATCATCACCGCGCCGGGCAACCGGCGCTTGCCGGAGCCAACCATGAAGACCAAACCACCATTGGCCGAGCGCGCGCTTGCCGCCATTGCTCGGTATGAACGCGCGGCCGGCGAACTTGGCGCCATCAAGAAAGGGATCGTGGCAGAGCTGGAGAAGTGTCCGATCACCATTGAGGCGTACCAGGGAAGCAGCATTGACGGCGTATACCGCCAGCAAAGCCAAGCCGATATTGACCGCCTTTGGGATGGATCACGCATTCGTCACCACCTGCACCAGGTGCTCAAGATGCGCACCACCGATGGCGGCGACTACGACATTGAGCGCGGCCTTCACGACTACGAGGTAAAGGACGAGCTGCGCGGCCTTAGCTTCGAAGCGGGCGACCCGTACAAATGCGAGCACTGCCTTGCCGCTTGGCTGCTGATCGAGCGCCGGAAGCTGGTTCGCCAGGAGTTCGGCCGGGCCAAGCGCTTGGTCAGGGCCTTGGGCAAGCTGGCCATCCAGGCCGAGCCTGCTGAGCCAGAAAGATCCTGCGCTGCCAAAGACTGCCAGCTACCTCGCGTCGACGGGACCATGTTCTGCCGCGATCACCAGTCGGTGAAAGGCCGTACCAGGAATGCAGCTCCCCTCACAGCCGAAGGGCTCTCTTTCATGATGCAACAGGATGGGTATCAGCAATGAGCAACGACAAGGCAAAGGTGCTGCGCACCGGCTTCTACACCACCCAGTCGCTGGGCGATAAAGGCTGCATCCGCATCGACTTCAAGTCGCTGGCCGAGCTGCACCAGGCTGACGACGAGCTGCGAGCCTTCATGGCTAGGCCAGCCGAACAGCACCAGGGCGAGCCGGTGTGCTGGGTCAATGATCAACAGCTTCTGCTGTGCAGCAAGTCACCGCGAGTCGTCGAGCCGGATAACCCGATGATGCACAACCTTCCGCGCAACATCGCCGGCAGTGCCCTGCAAAGCGAGTACTGCAACACACCTCTGTTCCGGAGCGCCGATAGTGCCGAGGTTGTCGCCCTGCGCGGCGCATACCTTCGGGCCGGCGAGCGTGAGCACGAATTGCGCACTGAGTTGGCCACCTGGAAGCGCCGCGCCATCGAGGCGGAATCGAAGCTGCGCACCTACGACCCGCAGATCTTGGAGCTGAGCCAGCGGGAAATGGAAGTGCTGCTTGCTGAGCCGCGGCCAACCGAGCTGGTCCTGATGAAATGCGTGCTTTGCGACCAGCTGCAGGCCGACCTGACCAAGCTGGATGAGAAGCTCGACCAGACGCAAGACCTGTTGCGCTACATGGTCTACGACTACCGATCGGTCGTGCAGGCCGGCTACGACAAGATCACCGGGCTTGGCAGCGACTGCGACAGCGTGGACAAGATGCTGGCCGACAACCCGAACTACCAGAAGGCGCTGGCTCTGCTCCTGCCCGACCTTGAAAGCCGGCCGGAAGAGCGCGGCACGCCGGAAACCGAACCCTGCTCAGGCTGCGGAACACCTGGTTGGACCGGCGCCTGCAACAAGTGCGTCCCCTACTGAGGCCAGGGCAATGAAAGAACGTCCAATCTTGTTCAGCGGGCCGATGGTCCGCGCCCTCCTGGAAGGCCAGAAGACAGTCACCAGGAGAGCGATGAAGCCGCAGCCCCAGAAGGCCCCGGCCGATGTAGTTGATGGCGTGCCAAGTTGGGAGTCTCCAACCAACTACGGCGGCGAAGTCCAGATGAACACGCAGCGTGGGAAACCGTGCCCCTACGGCAAGCCTGGCGACCGTCTGTGGGTGCGCGAGACGTGGCTGGAAGACCCAGAGGACGACGGGACCTGGGCCTACACCCAGTACATGGGCTGCAAAGGATCACCGCTTTCAGACATCCCCAAGCGCTCTCAGAAGCCAGATCACTGCATTTTCCGCGAAAGTTGGAAAGGTCCCGGCATGCTTTGGCGCCCCAGCATCCACATGCCGCGCTGGGCAAGTCGCATTCTGCTGGAGATCACCGATGTGCGCGTCGAGCGCCTGCAAGACATCAGCGAGGACCAGGTGCTGGATGAAGGCATTGGCGATCACCGGTTTGAATGTGATCGCCCTGTTGAGCCGGATGGTTACCCGGCGTGCAGTTGCGGCAGCATCGGCTACGTCGATGCATTTGCCGACCTGTGGAGCTCCATCAACGGCAAAGGTGCTTGGGAAGCCAACCCGTGGGTCTGGGTCGTCGAGTTCAAGAGGATCCAGCCATGAGGCCCATTGCCGTCTTCTGGGCCTGCCTCACCGCAGCAGCCTTTGCCTTCCTGATCGGTGTAGTGCTCACCATCTACGCCACCAACCACCGCGTTGCCCAGGCCGATGACCAGCACCCGCCACCACCCGCCGGCGACCAGTTCGACGAAGTGCCGGTGCTGGCCCGGCTGCCGGCCGCACACCTTGCCCCTGTGCGCTTCATTTTCTGAGACCAACCATTAAAAGGCCTGCCGAAATGCGCGGGCGTGGAGAGCTATTGCCATGACGAAAGAAGAACTGGCCAGCCTGCCCGAGAAGGTTCGTATCGCAATCGAGGCAGGTAAGGCTGCAGCCGCAGCCTGCACCAACGATGGTGGAAGCGCCAACCTCGACCGCGTTGTCATTCCAGTTCCTGGGCTTCGCTCCACCCAGCTGCCAGAGCTACCGGGAAAACTGTGGAAGCGCAGCAGCTGGCATCAACAGGGTATTCACCTCGATACGCCGTGGCCTGGCCAGGGCAACCAGCACAGCGCTGGCGTGCAAGCGATGCATGCCTCGCTCAAGGCGCAAGGCGTCGACTGCTACGTCTACTACCAGGTCGATTGACCATCAACATGCCGCCGCCGGCGGCGCGGAGACCAATATGAATACCGCCTTCCTGCTGATGGCCCAGTACAACGGCCGGGCCATCATCCCCATCGACCTGGTCTGTAAGGACTTCTTCGATATCACGCCTACCAAACTCAAGGCCAAGGTGGCCAAGGGCGAAATCAACCTGCCGCTGGTCTGGATGGAGTCGAGCCAGAAAGGTGCACGCGGTGTGCACCTGAACGACCTGGCCGCCTACATCGACGATCAGCACGCCAAAGCCAAGGCCGAGCAGGACAAGCTCATGGGGCGAGGCACTAGACGGGCCTCTTGATCCTCTTCTGGGCCTCGATAACGGGGCCCGTTACCACCTCCTCCAGCATCTCCCACCCTTCATAAGGGTCTCCCTTCCCCCGCAGGTGCGTATAGCGCCGCATCGAGTTCCAATCCCGGTGGCCCGAAACGCTGGCCACGCGCGGAATATCCCACCCTTTTTCGAACAAGCGGCTTACGCCATCGTGGCGCAGGTCGTGGAAGTGCAGGTCATCGATCTGCAAGAAGTGGCACGCCCTGGTGAACGACGCCGATATCGACCTGGAGTTGTACGGGAAGACCTCGTCGGCCACCCGCGGCATCGACTGCAGGATGCGCCAGGCCTCGTCGGGCATATGGCACCACACGTCGTTGCCATACTTCTGGCCCGGGTTCTTCATGTCGGTGATGAGCGCCGACTGTTCCTGGTCGTTGAGCGCATCCCAGCGGATCCGCGTGATCTCCTCCTGCCGCCGGGTCGAGAACAGCGCAAAGACCACCACCCGCACCATGTCGATCTCTTGGCGCCTGGCATCGCGTACCTTCTGGAAGTACTTGATGATGTGCTCCAGCTCATCCATGGTCGGCCGGCGGTTGCGCTCCACGCTCTTGGTGACAGCGCCCATCTTCTTTAATACGCGCCGGGCATCAGGCATCGCCTGCGGGTCAACCTCATAACCCCAAGCTGGCCTGGCCACGGACAAGACGGCGCCGAGGTGGGCAAGGTCGTTGCCGACCGTCTGCGGCTGGATGCCGTCCTTTTCGATCCGGTCCATAGCGTAGTCAACCAGCTTCTGGCTGGTCAGCTGCTGGTCTTCCAGCTCACCAAGCCAGCTTTCACCAATAGCCTTGAGGGTCGCGCGCTTGGTCTTGCCCAGCGGCCGCAGCTTCTCGTACTCCACCAGGTACTTGTCGATCATCTCCTTGATCGTCACGCCCTTGCGGTTGGCCTTCTCGATGGCGCCCGGCTCGTACAGTTCAGCCTCGCGCCTCCTGATCCAGGCCTGCGCCGTTGCCTTCCGGTCGAAGGTCTGGCTTTCCTGATAAACTGCCTTCCCTTCAATCATGATACGGATCTGGGCTGTAAAGCCGGATGACCCGTCCTTGCGCTTGCGCTGCGTGATGGTTCCCATGGATTTGCTACATGACCGATTTGATTTGCTACATTGTAGCAACGCTTGTAGCAAAACCAGCAAAAACCGGAAAAAATCGGCATCAAACAGAGGCCCACAAATGCTACAAAAACAAGCGGAAAACCCCGGAACCTCAGGCGATACGGTAGTTAGGAGGTTTTCTGTTGCACCGATGATGGACTGGACCGACAGACATTGCCGGTTCTTCCTGCGCCTGCTCTCCCGGCAAACCCTGCTCTACACCGAAATGGTCACCACCGGTGCCCTGCTGCACAACGACGCCCACCGTTTCCTGCGCCACGATGCTTCTGAGCACCCGCTGGCCCTGCAACTGGGCGGCAGTGTGCCGGCCGACCTGGCCGCGTGTGCGCGCCTGGCTGAAGAAGCGGGCTACGATGAGGTCAACCTCAACGTTGGCTGCCCGAGCGACCGGGTGCAGAACAACATGATCGGCGCGTGCCTGATGGCTCACCCGGCGCTGGTGGCCGACTGCGTGAAGGCCATGCGTGACGCCGTATCGACGCCTGTCACGGTGAAGCACCGCATTGGTATCAACGGCCGTGACAGCTACGCCGAACTGAGCGACTTCGTCGGCCAGGTGCGTGAGGCCGGCTGCCGGAGTTTTACCGTGCATGCACGCATCGCGATTCTGGAAGGGCTGTCGCCGAAAGAGAACCGCGAGATCCCGCCGCTGCGCTATGACATCGCAGCGCAGTTGAAGAGGGACTTCCCGGACCTGGAGATCGTGCTCAACGGCGGGATCAAGACCCTGGACGAATGCCAGGCACACCTTGAAACCTTCGATGGCGTGATGCTGGGGCGCGAGGCGTATCACAACCCTTATCTGCTGGCCGAGGTGGACCAGCAACTGTTTGGCAGCGATGCGCCGGTGGTCAGCCGTAGCGAGGCATTGGCGCAACTGCGGCCTTACATCGTGGCGCATATGGAAAGTGGCGGTGCGATGCACCACGTTACCCGGCATATTCTGGGGCTGGCCCAAGGATTCAAAGGGGCGCGGCGCTTCCGCCAGTTGCTGTCGGCAGACATTCACAAGGCGGCCGAACCCTTGGCGGTGTTTGACCAGGCCGTGGAGTTGTTGCAGGGGCGGTGACCTCAGAGGGAGGGAACCTCGGGCTTGCTTGCGACTCGAATCTTCACCTTTCGTACAGCCCTGTGCGGGCCAGCGGGTCCGCAGGGTTTCGGCGGCCCTTGAGCGGCTGTCGGGCCTCGGGTAATGTCGAGTAAATGCACAGGACAGAGCACGCCCATGACCTCCAAGCTGGAACAACTCAAGCAGTTCACCACCGTGGTCGCCGACACCGGGGACCTGGACGCCATCACCCGCCTGAAGCCGGTCGATGCCACCACCAACCCGTCACTGCTGCTCAAGGCTGCTGCCATCCCGGGCTACGCCGACCTGCTGAAACAGGTGAAGGCCGACGCCAAGGGTAATGTCGACCTGGCCTGCGACAAGTTTGCGGTGGCGGTAGGCTCGGGCATTCTCAAGGTCATCCCGGGGCGTATCTCCACCGAGGTGGATGCACGCCTGTCGTTCGATGAGCCAGCCCTGCTGAACAAGGCTCGTCAGCTGATCGCCCTGTACGAGGCGGCCGGAGTGGCAAAAGAGCGTGTGCTGATCAAGCTGGCCTCCACTTGGGAAGGCATTCGCGCCGCCGAAAAGCTGGAGAAGGAAGGCATTCAGACCAACCTGACCCTGCTGTTCTCCTTCGCCCAGGCCCAGGCTTGCGCCGATGCCGGGGTGTTTTTGATTTCGCCGTTCGTGGGCCGTATCTACGACTGGTACAAGAAGAGCACCGGCCAGGAATACGTGGGCGCCGAGGACCCAGGCGTGCAGTCGGTCACGCGCATCTACAACTACTACAAGGCCAATGGTTACAACACTGTGGTCATGGGCGCCAGCTTCCGCAATATCGGCCAGATCGAACAACTGGCCGGCTGTGACCGCCTCACCATCAGCCCCGAGCTGCTGCAGCAGTTGAGTGATGACCAGGGTGAATTGCCGCAGGTGCTGAAACCGGGCAACGCCGGTGAAGCCAAGCAGCACCTGAACGAATGCCAGTTCCGCTGGGCGATGAACGAAGACGCCATGGGCACCGAAAAACTGGCCGAAGGTATTCGCCAGTTTGCGCGGGACCAGGAAAAGCTTGAGAAGTTGATGGCTGAAAAGGCCTGATACAGTTCGTGTTTGCCTGACGGGCGGGAAGTGTTCAGTATTTTCCGCCCGTTTTGCTTGCCACGCCTTAGTTGTGTATTGAATTCTCGGGCCTGTTCGCGGGCAAGCCCGCTCCTACACCGATCGATGTAAGGGCGGGCTTGCCCGCGAACAGGCCGCCATAGCCACCCGAGCTGTCGATGACCTCCCCTAACCCGTTGCCCCTCGTTCTCGCCGGCCCGGTACTGCGCCGCCTGGAACCCCAGCGTCTGGCCGTCTGGCTGGTCACTACCCAACCGCTGCAGCCCGCGTTCGTCTGCCTGGCAAGCGAGGCCCACGTCGATTGCCAGGTGGTGCCGATTGGCCAGCATGCCTACGTTCACCTGCTGGACATCCAATTCGCCAGCCCCCTGCCTTGCAACCAGCTGCTCGACTACGACCTGCTGATCAACGGCCAGGGTATCGCCGACTGGGCGCCGCACCTGCTCTACCCGGGCGCCCAGCGCCCAAACCTGGTGCTGCGTGAGCGCCTCGAGCAGTTGCTGCACGGCTCCTGCCGCAAGCCGCACCACCCTGCTGCCGACGGCCTGCTGTGCGCCGACCGGCTGCTGCAGGGGTGCAAGAAGCCCGAAGACCGCCCCGCCGTGCTAGTGATGACGGGCGACCAGGTTTACGCCGACGATGTCGCTGGCCCCATGCTGCGCGCCATCCATAGCCTGATCTCGCGCCTGGGCTTGTTCGACGAGCAACTGGAAGGTGCGGTGGTAGCCGACAGCCAGGCGCTGTACCAGCACCCGGCCAGCTACTACCACCGCGCCGACCTGCTGCCGGCGCTGGAACGCAACGACACCCTGCGCGAACGTTTTTTCGGCGGCAAGCGCAAGCCGATCTTCTCGTCCAGCAACGCCGACAACCACCTGGTGACCTTCGCCGAAGTCATGGCCATGTACCTGTTGGTGTGGTCGCCGGTGCCCTGGCAGCTGGTGGACCTGGGCATCCCCAGCGGGCTCAGCGACGAGCATCAAGCCCGATACCGGCAAGAGCTGCCGCTGATCCAGGGGTTTGCCGACAATCTCGGTCAGGTGGCGCGGGTGATGGCTCACCTGCCCTGCCTGATGATCTTCGACGACCACGACATCACGGACGACTGGAACCTCTCGGCGCAGTGGGAGGAAACGGCCTACGGCCACCCATTCTCGCGAAGGATCATTGGCAACGCCTTGCTCGGCTACCTGCTCTGCCAGGCTTGGGGCAACAACCCGGACGGTTGCAATCCGCTGATCGAACAGTGCCAGGTGCTGACCCGCCAGAACCAGGATGAGCTGATTGGCGAGCTGCTGCGCTTCCAGGGTTGGCAGTTCAGCCTGCCGACAGAACCACCGCTGCTGGTACTGGATACCCGCACCCGCCGCTGGCGCAGCGAAAGTAACCTGGCCAAGCCGTCCGGCCTGCTGGACTGGGAAGCGCTGAGTGAATTGCAGCAAGCACTGCTCGATCATCCCTCGGCAGTCATCGTGTCGCCTGCGCCGATTTTCGGGGTGAAGCTGATCGAGACGGTGCAGAAGGTGTTCAGCTGGCTGGGCTACCCGCTGCTGGTGGATGCCGAGAACTGGATGGCCCACCGCGGTGCAGCGCAGGTCATCCTCAATATCTTCCGCCACTCGCGCACGCCGGGGCACTACGTGGTGCTGTCGGGAGATGTGCATTACTCGTTCGTGTATGAGGTGCTGATTCGCCACCGCCAGCGCAGCCCGCACTTGTGGCAGGTGACCAGCAGCGGAATCAAGAACGAGTTCCCCCGGCGTTTGCTGGATGTGCTCGACCGGCTCAACCGCTGGTTGTATGCGCCGCGCTCGCCGCTCAACTGGTTTACCAAGCGGCGGGAGATGGAAGTGGTGCCGCGCACGCCGAACCATAGCAAGGCGGGGGAACGGTTGTGGAATGGTGCCGGGCTGGGACAGGTGTTTTTTGATGAACAGGGGC